>DASVWY010000024.1:0-9467 GCA_036392975.1 Solirubrobacterales bacterium
ATCGGAACGCTTGATCACCGGCCCGAAGCCTTCGAAGAAACCCTTCGCCTCTGGCGCGAACTCGGAGAGGGAGATCAGCGTCGGCGAGAGCTCTTTCGCCACCGGCAGCAGCTGCCGCATCAGCGGGTCGGTGTTGAGCGCAAACTCTTTGAGCCGGTCAAAGGTCAGCCTGGACTCGTCGAGGAAGGTGGGGAAGGCGCGGAACAGCGCTTCGATGTCACGGTCGCGGGCCGCGGTCGTCTGGAAGACGGCGTTCGAGTTGCGGATCAGGTCGGCGAGCTGGCCTTCGCGACCGCGCAATGCCTGGAAGGTGACGGCACCGTTGCGGAAGAGCTGGCGGATCGCCAGCCGCTGCGTGTCGAGAACGCGGAAAAGCTGATCGAGCTCGGAGAAGAAGGGGTCGAACTCCGCGAACGCAGTGGAGAGGGCCTGGCCGTTGCCCTCGATCGCGATCGCCGCCTGCTGCTGCCATTCCTGGAAAGCGGCGCGGGTGCGGGCGTCGAAGGTGCGGAAGATCTCGTCGAGCTGGACAGATTCGGCGATGTTGGCGGCGGGAAGAGTCGCCCCGTCGCCCAGGTCCGGACTGTCGGCATCGCCTGGCGCGAGCTCGACGTAGGTCTCGCCGAGCAGCGTCTTGGTGCGAAGGATCGCCCTCGAGCCGCGCGGGATCGGACCGTACTTGTCGTCGAGGTAGATCGTCGCCAGCGCGTCTTCGCCGTTGGGGGCCAGCTCGAGGGCCTGGACTTTGCCGACCGAGACACCGGAGATCCGCACGTCCGACTGCTGGGCGAGCTGGGTCGCCTCACGGAACGGGATCTTCAGTTCGTAGGGCTTCGCCTTGAACGGCGTCGGGCCGCCGAAGGTGATCCAGAGGAAGAGCAGGATCCCGAAGCACGACAGCGCGAAGCCGACGATGATGAGGAGCTGGGCGGTGCTGGGGGCTTTCTTGCTCATTTTCCGGTGTATTCGCAGTGGCCGGTGGCCGAGGAGGGATCGGGGATTTCTTTGGCGCGCGGCACACTCAGCGCCTGCAGGGTGGTTTTCAGGTATGGCTTCGGAGGCTGCTCGACGAGTTCATAACCGAGCGACGAGCCGGTGCACGAGATAAGGACCACGCTGCGCAGAATCGGACCGCCGGCGTCGGCGAGATTGAAGCTGGCGTTGACGTTGTGGTTGAGCCAAGGGAGGTAGAAAAGGTGGCTCTCGCGTGAGTCTTTTGGCTTGAATGCGAGCAGGTTGAGGAAGGTGTTGAGGCCGCCGATCGCGTTGCCGAAGCCGGTCACCGACTTATCGAAATCGGCCGACCCCTGCTTGAGGTGGGTGACGACCGGCCTGACCTGGCGGGTGAAGGGGCGGATCTGATCCCGAATCGGCGCCAGCGTCTGGCCGAAGAGGCGCTCCTGCGCGTCGAGGGCGGGACCGAGAGCCTGGGCCTGCGGGATCAGGCCGAGCAGGGCGGGACGGGCCGCGGTTGAGAAGCGGGCGGAGCTGGCAAGGCCGCTCTGGAGTGCGGCAAGGGTCGCCGGGAACTCGACCAGGGTCTCCTGGATCCCCGCCTGCTGGTTGGCGAAGTTGCCGAGCACGTCTTTGGAGGAGGTGACGAAGCGTTCGAGCTGAGCATCGCGGCGCGCCAGTTCCGCGGTCAGCAGGCCGAAGTCGTGGATCACGTTTGCCAGCGCGCGGCGGCGTGCGGCGACGGCGCGGTTGAGGTCGGCGACAGTGTGGACGAACGGCCCGAAGCGGCGGAAGGCGCCGGAGAGCTGCCGCGGCCGGCTGCCGAGCCCCTGGGCGCCGCCGCTGACGAGGAGCTGGATGTAGCGACGGGTGTCCTCGTCGAAGGTCGAGAGGAAGGCTTCGAAGTTGACCGTCGGTTCGGTCCGGGAGAGCGGGAAGTTGTGGCCGGCCTCGACGTGCCCCGGAGCTTTGCCGGGGTCGATCTCGACGACCATGTCGTTGAGGTTCGTTTTCGGCCGCAGCAGCAGCGTCGCGTCGGGATGGATCAACTCCAGGTACTCGGGATTGACGTCCAGGCCGACGACGGCGTGGCCGTCCTCGACGTCGACCGAGGAAATCTTGCCGATCCGGACGCCGGCGATCACGACCGCCTGCCCCTGCCCCGGAGTTACCGCCTGGGCGCTGCTGAACTCCGCCGTCAGCGGCGCGAAGTCTTCGCCGACGAAGGGCGTCCATGACGGCAGCGCCGCTTTCTGCTGGGTGAAGATCCAGAGCGTCATCGCGATCGCCAGCAGCGCCAGGATCGCGATCGCGATCGTGTCTTTGCCGCGACCGCGGGTCTGCCGGTCCAGCGAGGCGCGGAAGTGCGCCCAGCGTCCCTTTCGCTCCCCGTTGCTCATGGGCTCGCCGCCGGCGTCAGGCTGGGCGGTCCAACTTGGCCCAGCGGTCCGTTGAGGTCGGGGACGGGGTTGGTGTGGCAGCGCACGTTCGGTCGCTTCGGCGGTTGCCCGCCGATCTGCGGCTGGGTTCCGGTGGGAGCGGTGACGACGTGGGCCCAGTCGTCTTTGTCGGTGCTGAGGTTGCCCAGCTCGTTCGACAGGGTGACGAGCTGCTCGCCGCCGCCGCCCTGCACCCGCGCGTAATAGCCGTTGCCGTCGAAGTTCTGGCCCCAGCCGGAGAAGTTGGCGAGGGAGTAGAAGAACTCGCGGTAGTTGGGCCCGCCGGTGCTGAACTGATCTTCGATCGTCTGGTTGCCGGTCGGTACGAAGACCTGGGTCGTGCAGAGGCTGATGCGGTTGATCTGCGGGATCGTGTTTGCCTTGCCGGCCTGGGTCGCCCCGGCGAGACCGGGCGTCGCTTCGCGCAGCAGCTTCGCGATTCCGCCCAGCTCCTTGCCCGAGAGCAGCGGCCGTGCCTGCTGCAACCAGGGCCGGCCGGCGGCGATCCAGCCGGGCAGCTCTTCGACGGCGGGGCGCATCTCGATCGCCCAGGCCCGCAGGGGCGGCAGGGCGCGGTTGAGGCTGACGAGCGAACGGCGAGCCGTTCTCAGGGTTGGCGCGAAGCGCCCCACCGTCGTCGCCAGATTCCGCGACTGGGCCGCGAGGGCGCCGGTGAAGACGTCGAAGTTGACGAGCAGGCCCTGCAAATCCTCCTCGCGGTTGGCGAGGGCGCCGAAGGCGCGGCCCGAGGAAGCGATCAGGCGGGCGAGATCGCCGAGCTCGGTGCCGAGCAGGGCGTTCGTCACCTGGGCGCTGTAGCGGCCGGCGGTGCCGCCGTAGAGGAAGGCGTCGCTGATCCCCTCGGCGCCGCTCCGGCCCTGCACCTCGGCCGGGAAGCCCTCGTCTTCGGACGCGCTCGGTTTGCGCGTGAGGGCTTCGCCGAAGCCTTCGAGCAGACGGCTGAGGTCGGCTCGCACCGGCGACTGGAGGGCGGTGAGGATCTCGTCGAGCTGGACGGTGATCGAGGTGTGGCTGACCGGGATCGTGTCGCCGCTGTCCATCTCGGGCGCGCTGGGGCTGCCGGGGTCGAGGTCGATGAAGAAGTTGCCCTCGAGGAAGATCCGCGGCCGGATCTGGGCGTAGGCGTCGGCGTGGATCGGCCGCCCCTTCTCTTCGACCGTGAAGGTGACGGTCGAGGTCTCGCCGTCGCTGCTGGCCTCGATCACTTTGCCGACGTCGACGCCGGCGATCCGCACCGGCGAGTTGACCGAGATGTTGGCGGAGTTGGCGAAGGTCGCCTTCACCTGGTAGCCGTAGCCCGTGAAGGGGACGTGTTTGGTGAAGGCCAGGTAGGGACCGAGCGTGAAGATGAGGATGAAGACGACGGCGATCGCGGCGTTGCTGGGTCGCCAGCGGAAGCGGCCGCCCGCGGCGACCTGTCTGGTGTCGCGCTCCGGCAGGCGGCCCATCAGCCCTCGTTCTCCGTTTTGGTTCCCAGAAGCTCAGGCGCCCTGCCGATAATGGTCTGGCCGCCCACGTAACGCTCGTTCCCCGCTTCGCAGACCCTGCCCTGCCCGGGCGCCGCGGTGCGCGGGTAGGGGTTGGAGTGGAGGTGGTTTTTGAACTGAGGGCCGTTGGCCGGGGCGGACGCCGGTCCCGCCTCGGAGTTCGGGCCTTCGGGCGCCTCGAAGCCGATCACGTTGAACCAGTTGCCGATCTCGTTGCCCTCGCTGCTGAGGCTGGCGAAGTTCTTGAAGGCGAAGGTGAGGTAGTTGCAGACGGTCTGCGCCGGAGTGATGAAGCGGATCCCTGGCGCGAGAGCTTCGTTCGTCTCGGTCAGCAGTTCGAGCCCGTTGATGACTCCCGGCTCGCCCTGGAAGTCGAGCAGCGCTTCAGCGGTCGGGTTCAGCTGGGCGTTGAAGGCGGGCGAGGCGTTGAGGACCGGGATGCCGGCGCGCAGGGCGGAGTCGATCGTCGGCGAGGTCGCGGCAAGGGCGCGGGCGCCCGGCTGCAGCGCCGTGAAGACGCGCTCGGAGCTGTGCAGGAAGGGCCGCAGGGCCGGCAGGTCTTCGACCGCCGCGTCGAGGAACGGCGGGCCCTTCTCGATCGTTTCCTGGATGAAGGGCCGCGAGACGCGGGCGAAGGCGGCGAAGGTGCGATTGAGGGCGACGAACATGCTGGCGTTCGTCTCGGCGACCGGTGCGACCGTCGCGGAGAGATCCTCCAGCGCGCGCCAGAAGCCGCCGAAGTTGGTCCCGGGTGCGACCAGGGTGCGCAGGATCGGCTGGCCGTTTTCGGCGAGGCGGCGCAGGGCGCCGAAGGCGTTGTTCAGCTGCGGCCCGCGACCGGCGAGCGCGTTGCCGAAGCCGCTCAGGTTGCGCTGGATCGAGTTGCGGGTGCGCTCGTCGAACATGTTGAAGAACTGGTCGATGTCGACCGGTTCGGGCCGCGCCGCGGCGAGCGGGATCGTGTCGCCCGCCTCGAAACCCTCGGAGGAGTCGCCGGTGACGATCTGCAGGTACTTGAGGCCGAGTGGCGATTTCGGGCGGATGATCATCGTCGAGTCGACCGGCACCGGTTCGGCGCTCTTGTCGAGGCGCAGGTCGAGCTCGGCCGCGACCTGGCCGTTCTCCAGCTGCACCGGCTTGACCTCACGGACGACACCGACGCGGGCGCCGCCGATCCGCACCTCGTTGCCTTTGACGATCGCGTTGGCGTTGGGGACGCGCGCCGTCAGGTTGTACGTGGAGACGAAGGGAAGGCCGTTGTTCGCGTTGTAGGCGAGGAAGACGGCGACGATCACGATCAGCACCGTGACCGCGCCGACGATCGCCGGGCTGCTCGCGACTCCCTGTATGCCGCTGCGATTTTTCATGGGCCGAGGAGGTAGTCGAGGAGTGCGCGCTGCGAGCGCGAGCCAAGCGCCTTGCCGCCGAGTTCCTTGCTCTCGCCGAGGCCGGGAGAGGGAGGGGGCTTGGGGGCAGGGGCCGGGTTCGTTTCGTCGCCGAAGAGATCGGGGGCCGCGACCGACCCGGACTCGGTCGCTTTGCCACCCCGTTCCATCAGTTCTTCCTGCAACTGGCGGTACACGGCGGCGGCGTCGAAAGCCGAGGAGGCTTCGGCTTCGGAGGTATCCACCGCGAAGTTGCCGTTGAAGTTGGCCGAGCATCCGGACGATGGGGCCGTCTCGTAGAGGAGGCAGTTGGTGAGCGTGACGAGCGCGCGGCTGAAGTGGCCGTAGCGGTCGAATTCGTTGGAGGCCGCGGTGGTGTTGTAGATCAGGTCGACCAGGGCTTCCCAGCCCCCCGTCTTCTTCGTGCTGACCAGGAACCGGGCCAGTTCGGTGGTCGGCCCGGCGCCGCTCTGGGCGAGGTTGCGGATCTTGCGCACGACCGGGTCGGCGGCACGGATTTTCGGCCCCGCTTCCTCGCCGGCGGCGCCAAGCGATTTCAACGCCACCGTCGAGGCCGCCGAGAACGGGGTCAGCGCCCGGGTCACTTCGGTGAAGGCGGGCGTCGCCCGGTCGAGGTCGCTGAAGACCGGGGCGGCGGCGTCGGAGAAGCCCTGCAGGCCGCGCATCGTCTGCCGCAGCTCGCGCAGGAACTCGGGCAGCTTGCGGAACGAGGCTTCCAGGTCCTCGCCCCGTTCGGCGCTTGCTTCGGCCGCGGCGCCGGCGTTGGAGAAGAAGCCGGCGACGCTGGCGCGCTCGCGCGACATCGCGGCGAGGATCTGCTCGGAGTCGGCGTTGAGCTGGGCGAGCCGCTCGCGCTGCTGGGAGAGGATCCCGAGCAGGCGAGTGGCGTCGCGCAGGAGCGGGTTGGCGCGTTTGACCGCCTCCTCGACGTCCTCGCCGCGTCCGGCGAGGCCGACGCCGAGTTCGTTGAGGATGAGGCGGAAGCGCTGCACGTACGGCAGGCGGTTGATGTTGTTGATCAGGTCCGGGTCGACGGTGGAGCTGTTGCTCTCCAGGGGCAGCAGCAGCTGGCCGGCGCCGCGCTCCCCCTCGGGGATCTCGCGCAACGGCGGCGGGGGCTGCGATCCGGGGGCGCGGGGCAGGGTCGGGCGGCAGTCGATGAACTTCTCGCCGATCAGCGACTGGGGGCGGATCGTGCAGCTGGCGTCGCGGCGGAAGTCCTGGAAGCCCGGATCTTCGATCTTCATCACCAGCACCGCCTTGCCGGGGATCGCCTGCGGCCGCCCGTCCTCGTAGCTGGAGATCTCGCCGCGCCGGGTCACGTCAACCGACTCGATCTCACCGACGGTCGCGCCGGCGACCCGCACTTCCTCGCCGGAGACGAGGAAGGAGCTGCTGTCGAAGATGGCGCGGACGAGGTAGGCGTCGTCGCTGTCCTCGCCGGTGGCGAGCAGGACGATCGCCAGCACGGCCACCACCGCGACGATTGCCAGGATCGCCTTCTTCATGGCCCAGGTGGCGCGTCGGCCGGGTCGCATTCGGACGGGCTCACGTCGGCGCCGGCGAAGGGCGGCTCGACGAAGGGGCTGGAGCCGTCGGGGGCTGGTTGGGCGCCGCCGCCGGGACAGGGCCTCCTGACACCGGCGGACGGACCGAAGGCGTCGTACTGCTGGCTCGGCGGGATCGGCTCCAGCTGGCCAGTGGCTTCGTCATAGCGGAATAGGTTCGCCACGACCTGGACACGGGCATAGTGGCCGTTGCCGTCGTAGGGGGCGGTCAGCTGACCCAGCTTGCCGAAGCCGTTGAAGATGTCAGGCGTGTAGGCGCGGGCGAAGCGCAGGTTCGGCAGGAAGTCCTCGATCGCGGCTTCGGCGTGCGGGAACGCCTTCGACGCGCGCTCCTGCACGACCGGCAGCGAAGCGAAGGTTTCGCCGGTGTCGTTGGCGAAACCGGGTCGCCGCATCGTCAGCCGCAGGTTGCGGAAGACCGGGATGGCCTTGGCGAGGAAGGGCCGCAGTTCACGCAGGAACGGCGCCAGGTTTTTGGTCGCCGGCTTGGAGGCTTCGACCAGCGGATCGAGGTCGTCGAGGGCGGCGCGGAGGTTGACGAAGGTGGTGTTGCTCTGGCGGAACACCGGCGGCAGCAGATTCAGGGTCTCGCTGAAGGCTTCGTTCTGGCTGGCGATCGCGGCAAAGGCGGTGCTGGCGTTGGAGAAGCCGCTGGAGAGGTTGTCGCCGCGCTCGGCGACCGCCGTGACCAGCTTGCTGGAGCTGACGATGAAGCGCTCGAACAGGCGCTGGTCGGCATTCAGTTCGCCGACGAAGGCGCCGGTCCGGTCGAGGGCCGGGCCGAAGTACTTGAAGGCCTCGTTTGCCTGCTTGCCGCGGCCGGCGTAGCTGGTGGCGTTGCCGCGGATGAAGTTACCGAGGCCGTCGCGGACCGACTTGGGGAAGCTGTTGAGGAACTGGTCGAGGTCGACGGCCGTGGTCGTCGAGTCGAGGCCGATGACGTCGTCGTCCTCGAGCGGCGGGTTGCTGTTCGGGCCGGGGCTGATCGAGATGTAGTGGTTGGCGACGCCGGCGAGGGAGGTGGCGCGGATCGCCGCCGTCGAGCCCTCGTGCAGTTCCTGTTCGACGTTGACCTCGACCTCGGCGAGATTGTCCTCGCTCAACTCGATGCTCTCGACCGAGCCGACCGGCTGGCCGCCGATCAGGACCTGGTTGTCGGGCACCAGCTGGGCCGCGTTTTGGAAGACGAGGGTGTAGCGGTGGCCGTTGCCGCCAAGGAGGACTATCGCCAGGGCAATCACGACGATCGCAAGGGCCGCGATCGCGGCAATCCGGGCAGGGGTGACCCCCCGGCCAGGGGACGGGCTTTTCTCCTCGCCTAACGGTTTCGCAGCCACGTGTCGTCGCTTGCGGTCCCCCCGCCTCCAAACCAGAGGAACAGCGGGAATAATCGTATCCGAGCGGTCAGCGGGCAGGCTCCAGGCGTCAGCCCGCTTAACTGGAAGTCAACGCGCCCATCATCGGCCCCAGATCAGACGTTGAGCCGGGGAAGCGCTCGCTCCAGCGGCCGCGGCAGCCACCAGACGCGGTCGCCGATCAGCAGCATCAGCGCCGGCAGGAGGACGATGCGGACGACGGTGGCGTCGAGCAGCACGGCGACGGTCAGGCCCACCCCGAGCTGGCTGATCGTCGCGATCGAGGCGCCGGCGAAGGCGATGAAGACGGCCATCATGATCGCCGCCGCGCCGGTGATCACCCGCGCCGTCTTCGCCAGGCCGAACTCGATCGCGTCGGCGTGCCCGTGGCCGGCGTCGTAGCGCTCGCGCATGCGCACGAGCAGGAAGACCGCGTAGTCGATCGAGAGGCCGAAGACGACGCCGAAGATCGCCGTCGCCCCGACTGCGTCGATGTATTCGCGTCCGCCCAGCGGCCAGCTCTCGGGCAGGCTGGAGAGCAGGGTGAGGACGCCGAAGGCGACGGCGACGGTCGCCAGGTTGAGCCCGACCGCGATCGCCGCCAGCGGCAGCGCCCGCAGCACCCAGACGAGGACGAGGAAGGTGACGAGCGTGATCGCGGCGACGACGAGGGGGATGCGAGCCCGGGTGACGCTGCTGTAGTCGTTCAGCTGCGCGGCGCCCCCGGCCACGCCCGTGGAGAGGTTGGCTTCGCGCGCCAGATCGGCGGCCTCGTCTTCGAGCCGGTCGTGGAGGGCGATCGACCCGCGGGTGTTGAAGGTGTGGCGCGAGATCACGAGCACGGTTGCGGCCTGGCCGCCGTCCAGGTCGACGGCCGCGGCCGCCCTCTCGCGCAGCGCCGGCCGCGCACCGTCCAGGGCCGCCAGCACGTAGAAGCCGGAGTCGAAGAAACCGGGAATCGCCCGCTGCAGGCGACTCGACTGGCGGTCCAGCCGCCTGTCGCCGGCGATCACCTGGACCGAAGCGCGCCGCAGGCCCGACTGCAGCGGGTAGGAGCGGCTGAAGCCCGCCGCGAGGTTTTCCTCCAGCGCCGAGACGCCGTCTCCCAGGCGCGAGATGCCGCCGGCGAGGGCGTCGATCACCAGACCGAAGCGGCTGAGGCCGTCGTCGAGCGTCGCCACCGACCCGGAGAGGCGCCCGGCACCGTCGGCCAGCCTGCGGCCCGCGGCCTCGAGAC
>DASVWY010000025.1:0-6754 GCA_036392975.1 Solirubrobacterales bacterium
GTCGACCAAGCCGTCGATGATCCGCACGACGAGGGAGCTGCTGTCGCGACGGCCGATCGCCCGGGCGCCGGTCCCGGGCGATTGGTGGGCTGACTAGGGCAGGCCGTGTCTAAACGGGCTGCACGTTCATCCGGAACCAGATCCGTTTCTCGGCGTCGTCCGTGGCTCCCCACTCGTCGACCAAGCCGTCGATGATCCGCACGACGAGGGAGCTGCTGTCGCGACGGCCGATCGCCCGGGCGCCGGTCCCGTCGTCGCAGACCACCCCCGCGAGCCAGCCGTCGTCCAGGCACAGGGCAACCTCGATCGGCTTGCGGGCGCCGTTGGCGACGCTGATCCCGACCAGCTCGCTGATCACCGTCCTCACGTCCATGAGGGAGCTCTGGTCGATGCTGCTCGCCAGCGAGGCAAGCTCGCGCCGGGCCCGGCTCGGGGCCTCGACCGATGGGAACACCCGCAGCCGCATGGACGAGTGATACCCGGATTCCCCGAGGCGCACCACGTCGCCTCTCGGGGGCATGGCGTCTGGTCGCAGCCTGCGCCAGCAGGCGGGGTAGCCTGGCGACATGAGCGTCCGTACCGAGGAGCTGCGGTTCTCCACCCGGGGCGATGGCGACGTGGTCGACATCACCGCCGAGGTTCAGGCGCTCGTCGAGGAGGCCGGCGTCGGCGACGGTCAGGCGCTGGCCTTCGTGCGGGGGTCGACGGCGGCGATCTCGACGATGGAGTTCGAGCCGGGCGGCGTCCACGACCTGCGGGCGATGCTGGAGCGGCTGATCCCGGCGGCGGGCGACTACGAGCACAACCGGCTCAATCACGACAGCAACTCCCATGCCCATCAGCGGGCGACGCTGGTCGGCCCCTCCGAGGCGGTGCCGGTGGTCAACGGCAGGCTCGCGCTCGGCACCTGGCAGCAGTTGGTGCTGATCGACTTCGACGACCGACCGCGTGAGCGGACGGTGATCGTCCAGATCGTCGCCTGAACCGGCTCAGTAGGGCGCCGGGGCGCCGGCGGTGCTGCGGCGGAACTCGGCCAGCGTCTCTTCCATCGCCTCGACCTCGCAGGCGACCATCTCCGGCCAGGGCTTGTCGGGGTGCTCGTCGAGCGTCTTGTAGCCGTTGCCGCTGATCACGGCGACCACGGTGTCGTCCGGGCCGAGCACGCCCTCGTTGGCGAGCTTCATCGTCGCGGCGATCGTGGTGCCACCGGCCGGCTCGGTGAGGATGCCCTCGGTAGCGCCGAGCAGGTCGAGCGCCTCGAAGATCTCCGGGTCGGTCGCGGTGGCCGCGGAGCCGCCGCGCGACATCACCGCGTCGACGACCAACGGGCCGTCGCCGGGCGCGCCGATCGCCAGCGAGTGGGCGGCCGTGTGCGGCGTCTGCGGCTCGATCTCGCCGCTGCCGTCGAGGACCGCCGTGGCGATCGGGCCACATCCCTCCGCCTGGGCGATGTGGATCTTGGTCGCCGCGGTCTCCGCCATCCCGACCTTCTCCATCTCCCCCAGCCCCTTGTGGACGCGCGAGGAGAGGGTGCCGCCGGCGGCCGGGATCACGAAGTGGTCGGGCGAGCGCCACTCGAGCTGCTCGACGACCTCGTAGGCGGTCGTCTTCGCCCCCTCGGCGTAGAACGGCCGCAGGGTGATGTTGGCGAACTGGATGCCGCTGGCCAGCGCCAGCTCGCGGCAGGCGCGGTTTGCTTCGTCGTAGTTGCCGTCGAGCTGGATCACGGTGGCGCCGAGCGCTCGGCAGGCGCGCGCCTTGCCGCGCTCGAGGTTGCTCGGGTAGAAGACGTAGGCGGCGACGCCCGCCTTGGCCGCCAGCGAGGCGACGGCGGTGCCGACGTTGCCGGTCGAGACACAGCCCATCTCCTCCTTGCCCAGCTCCAGCAGGCGCGCGACGGCCATCGAGACGACCCGGTCCTTGTAGGAGAGGGACGGACGCTGGGTGCTGTCGTCCTTGAGGTAGAGCTTGCGCAGGCCGAGCTCGGCGCCGAGCCGGTCGGCGTGGATCAGCGGCGTGCGGCCGCTGTTGCGGCCGACCCGAGCCTGGGCGCGGGCGTCGACGATCGGCAGCAGCTCCTCGAAGCGCCAGATGTTGATCTCTCGCTCCGCCGTCGGCAGCTCAGCGAGCCGCGCCGCGGCAAGCTCGTAGTCGTAGTCGATGTCGAGGCCCTGGCCGCAGCCGAGGCACTTGAAGGTCGTGTCGAGAAGGGGCAGCCGGAGCCCACAGTCGTGGCAGACCAGCTCGGTCGCGCAGGAACGGGTGCGCTGGTCCGCCGCGAGGCTCATCGCCCCTCGCCACTCCCGCATCGCGAAGGCAGGCCACCGGCCTTGGCGAACCTCTTCCTCCGCTTCCCGGTAATGCGCCCGATCATGAGGTTGCGTGTATAGCAGATGGGGAACTGTCGCTCAATTTTTTTCGGTCAATTACTGGCCATGCGCCGACCAAATCCGGACCGTCCTCGCGCCCGAGCGCGATCAGCAGCTGCTCGGCGACGTGCGGGGCGAGCGGCGCCAGCACCTGGGCCAGCAGCGTCAGCGCCGCGAGCAGGGCGTCGAAGTCCTCGCGGCTGAGGCCACCGCGGCGCTTGACGATGCGCTTCTCGTAGTCCTGGATCCGCTCCAGCAGCCGGGTCACGTTGCGGACCGCCTTGTGCATCTGCAGCTCCTCGAAATCGGCGCCGATCCGCTCGATCCCGTTGTCGCACCATTTGCCCAGCCGGTCGCGGAGGAAGGCCGTGTCGGCGGCGGCCTCGGGGTCCTCGGGCGCCTCCGCGGCAGCCGCGAGCCGGTCGTGCGTGTAGGTCCAGAGGCTGTTGAGGAAGCGGGAGGCGAAGCGCAGAGCGCCGTCGTTCCAGTTCAGGGTCTTGGCCGGGCCCGCCGCGTAGAGGATCGCCAGGCGCACGGTGTCGGCTCCGTGCTGGGCGACCAGCTCGTCCGGGTCGACGACGTTGCCCAGGTGCTTGCTCATCTTGCGGCCGTCGGCGATCACCATCTCGTGGAAGAGGCAGCCGGCGAACGGCTCGCCCTCGCCGAGGAAGGAGAACGGCCCGATGTCGCGCAGGGCCTTGGTGACGACGCGCTGGTCGAAGACGAAGCTGCCGCTGTCGTTGCCGGCGACGAGGCGCTCGGAGGGCAGCCACCGCTCCAGGTCGGGGTGGGTGAACATCTCCGTTGCCCGCGCCTCCGGCGGCACCGCCGCCGGGACCCACAGCCAGAGGGCGTCGAAATGGCAGTCCAGGGTGTCGGTCTCGCGCCGGCCAGGCGCGGCGCAGCGCGGGCAGGGCGCCTCCACGAAATCGGGGCGCTCGGCCAGTGGGTTCCCTTCCCCGGTCGGCTCGACGTCGCGCGGCAAGCGGACCGGCAGTTCCTCGACCGCGACCGGGACCGCGCCGCACTGCTCGCAATGGACGACCGGGATCGGCGTGCCCCAGTAGCGCTGTCTCGAGATCGAGAAGTCGAAGGCCCGGTAGCGGGTCGCCTCGCGGGGCTCGGCGCTCAGGCTCCCCCCGGCAGCCGCCGCGCTAGCTCGCGGCATCCGCGCCGCGATCGCCCCGTCCGCCTCGTCGGCCGCCGGAATCCCGAGCGCCGCCGTGGGGCCGTAGCGGGCGTCGACGATCGGCGAGACGAAGACCGGCAGCTCGGCCCCGCCCGCATCGGTCGCCGTGGCCCCGGTGTCGATCACCGGCACCGCGGCGGCGTCGCGGGCGCTGCGCTCCCAGCCGCCCGAGCGCAGCTCGTCGAGTTGCGAGGCAACCTCGGGCTCGCCGGCCCAGCTCTCGATCTGCGGATGGCGGGGCGAGAGCAGGACGAAGCTGGCGGCGGCAAGCGCCGCGGAATGTGGCGTGAAGACGGCGAAGGTCTCGCCGTCGGGCCCCCGCAGATCGACCTCCACCCCGTCGCTGCGTCCGAGGATGTAGTGCTGCGTCTTCAGCGACAGCTCGTCCCAGTTCTGGAGACGCTCGAGGTTGCGGTCGTTCTCCTCCAGGTAGGGGGTGATTCGCAGGAACCAGGTGGGACGGCGGATCAGCCGCACCGGGTTATGACAGCGCCAGCAGCGCCCGTCCTCCACCTGGAGCGCGGCCAGGGTGGTCTGGCAGGTGTCGCACCAGTCGACCGTGGCGTCGTCGCGGTAGATCAGCCCCGCCTCCAGCAGCGTCAGGAAGAGCCACTGCGACCAGCGGTACTGGGCCTCGTCGGAGCTGTAGAAGGCGCGCTCGTAGTCGAAGGAGAAGCCGAGGCGCTGCATCTGAGCGAGCATTCGCTCGCCGCAGCGCTGCACCCACTCGGCCGGGCGGACGCCGCGCTCGATCGCCGCCATCTCCGCCGGCAGCCCGAAGGCGTCGAAGCCGAAGCCGAAGAGGACGGCGTCGCCCTGGGCCCGACGGAAGCGGGCGTAGGCATCGCCGATCGAGTAGTCGCGGACGTGCCCCATGTGGAGATTTCCCGAGGTGAACGGGCTCGACGGCTTGATGTAGACGCCTTTCCGGCCAGCACCGGGGGACGGCGTCGCGAAAGCGTCGCGCTGGGCCCAGGCTCTCTGCCGGGCGGACTCCACCTCTCCGGCGTCGTACCGGGGTCTCTCGGCGCTCATCTTTCCGCAGTCTGCCATGGACCGTTGACCGCCGAGCCGTTGGCGCATATGCTGCGCCTTAAATAGTCAAATACCTCCAAGCGATATTTGGGAATCTACCTGTAACGGAACTGTCAAATAAGTGCAAAAAGTCTGCATTTGGGAGGAAGATCGGCCCTTCGCCGTCCGGGCGCGGGCCTAGCTTGCACCGTAAAGAGACAAGTCGGCCCCGGCGGCGCTTGCGACACCCCGGGGCCCGGCCGAGACCTGAAGAGGAGGTCCCAACATGAGAGAGGGTACGAGAACCGCCCCGCTGGCAGAAGGGTGTGCAGAAGAAGGAATTGTTAAGCGGGCGATCGCCGCCGCCGCGCAGGCGTCGCCCGAGGACAGGGTCCGAACCGGGCTGGAGGCGGTGATCGACTTTGCCGAGACCGATCCCGCCGCGGCCCGGGCGGCCCTGAGCGCACTGCGCAGCGATCACGATGCCCTGGCTCGGCTGGAGGAATGCCTGCCAGGGAGCGCCGAGCGGGCGACACTCTCGCTGGGCGCCGCGATTCAGGTCGCGCTCACAGAGCTGGCCTCCCCCGCTCCGGATCTGGGTGAGCGCCTGCCCGAGCTGGAGCGTTGGCTGAACGGCTACTGGTAGGGCCGGTCAGCTGGCGAAGGTCCAGAGCTTGTTGCCGAGGAAGTTGAAGGGCATCGCCGCCGCGACCGCGATCGCCTGCGCCGGCAGGTCCGCGAGCGAGGTCCCGACCACCAGTGCCTCGAGGACCGCAAGGTTGAGGAGCAGGGCGGCGACGCTGACCGCGAAGAAGCGCAGCGCCTGGAAGGCGGGGTGGTCCTCGCCCGGGCCGAAGGTCCAGTGCCGGTTCCAGAGAAAGTTGTTGGAGACCGCGACGCAGAAGGCCCCAACCGCCGCGGCGATGTAATGCAGCCCGACCGGATCGATGAGGAGGGAGAAGACGGCGAGGTTGATCAGGTAGCCCGAGCAGCCGACCAGGCCGAACTTGACGAGCTGCATCCAGCTCGCGGGGCGTCTCGCGGCGGCGCCGATCCTGTATGCGAGTTCGGTGGCCGGGCTCATCGGGGCAGGGGCGGGGCGCTGCTGGGCGTAATCTTCCGGCCCGAATGCGGCCCGGAATCGCCATCATCGCAGTCCTGGCGGCGGCTGCGGCCGGCGGCCTGCTGGCCGCGCTCACCCAGGGCGGCGATGATCCCGCCCCCGCCCCTACCGCCGGTGAACCGACCGTCAAGGTCATCTCGCCGCGCAACGGCGCCCGCCAGACCAGTCGCGCCGTCGTCGTCAAGGTCGAGGTGGATGACTTCCGACTGGCGCCGACGAGCTTCGGCGGCGAACCGCAGCTGGGCGAGGGCCACCTCCGCTTCGCCCTCAACCGCGTGCCGGACTGCGTCGACCCGGTCAAACTGCGGCGGGCGGAGGCGAGCCCGGTCGGCAGGGGCCGCCTGGTCGGGCGCTCGTTCGATTTCCCCCGCTACTCCGGTCCCAACGGCGAGCTCGCCGTGCGGATCGGCTCCAGCGGCAGCTACTCGCCGGCGACCCGACCGGAGATCTACTACCGCGAACTGCCGGCCGGCTTCTACCGCCTCGTCATCACCCTCGCCGAGAACAACGGCGCCACCACCCCCTACCACGCCGTCACCAACTTCCAAATCCTGCCTGCGCCGGGCAGGGCGCCGCATCCCTGCAAGGGCGGCAAAGTGACGAGCGCCAAGGCCGCCGTCTTCGACTAGAGCCCCGCCGGAGGCCTTTACTTCACTTTGTATAGTGGCTGGATGCGGACCTTTCGCCGCTTGCTGAGGTTCCTCCGCCCCTATCGCCGCCAGCTCTGGGGCTCGCTCGTCTTCGCTTGGGCGGCGATGGGGATGACGGTGCTGATCCCGTGGTTGATCGGTCGCGCCGTCAACGCGATCGAGGCCGGGCAACAGCCCGACCTGCTGCCGCTGGCGCTGGCGATCGTCGGCGCCAGCATCCTCCGCCTCGGCCTCACGGTGGTCCGCCGCCTGGTCGCCGGCAAGGTCTCGCTGGGAGTCGAATTCGACCTCCGCCAAACGTTCTACAAACACCTCCAGCGCCTCGAGCTTGGTTTTTTCGACGGCCAGCAGACCGGCCAGCTGATGTCGCGGGCGACCGTCGACCTCTCGGCGATCCGCTTCTTCCTCG
>DASVWY010000026.1:0-2543 GCA_036392975.1 Solirubrobacterales bacterium
CGGCCGTCTCCGCCGGCGACTCCCAGAGGACGTTGTGGCCGTTCGGCACCTCGACCACGGTCAGCAGCTCGCCGAGCTCCTCTTCGTAGCGCCGGATCTGCTTGCTTGGATCGACGAGCGGCTGCGCCGGACGCACGACCAGGGTCGGGATCTGCGCGACCGGCGGCGCCGGCCGCGCCATCTCGCTCCACCCGACCACAACCGCGCTCGGGCAGAAACTGAAGCGAAAGCGTCCGTCTGGCCCGGCCTTGGCGTCGGCGCGAACGTAGGCCGCGACGGTCTCCCGCGGCGCCCCGACGACCTGTTCGCTGCCCATCAAGGCGTTGACCGCCCCGTCGACGGTCGCGAAGCTCCAGTCGAGCCGATCGGTTTCGGCGCCGCGCAGCGCCCGCGCCGGCTCCAGTTCCAGCCCCGAGTCGAGCAGCACCAGCCCCTGCACGCGCTCCGGCGTCCGCGCCGCGACGGCGGCGATCAGCCGCCCGCCGAAGCTGTGGCCGATCCAGGTCGCCCGCTCGACGCCGAGCGAGTCGAGTGTCTCGAGCAGGTCGTCGACCTGCGTCTCGACGTCCCAGGGCGGCTCCCGGCCCGAGTCGCCATGACCGCGAAGGTCGACCGCCGTCACCGAGTGCCCGCCTGCGGCCAGGGCCTCCCCCATCTCGGCAAACACCGCCTTGTGCTGCGTCAGGCCGTGGACGCAGACGACGTTGCCGGAATCGCCCGAACCCCACTGCCGGGTCTTGAGCACCATGTTTTTCACTGGCTCCTTTCGCTTGTTGCACCGCCGATTTGCACGTCTTCCAACAGGTCCTTCACCGCCTGGGCGGTGGTGGGCGCGTGGTCGGTCAGCATCGTGAAGTGGTCCCCGGGAACCTCGACGACCGACTCGAGAGACTCCCAGAACCCGCTCCCGCTCCCGTCCACGGCCGAGCCGGTGGCTATTCCCTCGCTCGGTTCGGCCGCGCGGATCATCGCGACCGGCACCCCAAGCTCCTCCGGCCGCCACTCGGCGAACATCGCGAAGTAGGCCGCCGAAGCCGTCAGGCGAGCGTCGTCCACCGGTACCTGGAGCTGCTCCGGCGCCGCGGAGCCGCTGTCGAGCAGGGGCTCCAGCCACGTCGATGCAGCCGGTACGTCCGAAGGCGAGTCGAGGAGCACGACCGCGATGGGTGCCCGGTCACGGCGCTGGAGCTGGCTCGCGACCGCGTGGGCGAGCCAACCGCCCGAGGAGTAGCCGACCAGCGCGAAGGGACCGTCGATGCCCAGCCCGAGGATCGCCTCGGCCTGCATCGCGGCGGCCGCCTCGAGCGTGGCGGGAAGCGGCTCCCCCTCCTGGAAGCCGAGATGGGGCGCGACGACGACGTTGCGCTCCCCTCGGAACCCCTGCGCGAACCTGACGTATTCCTGCGGACCGGAGGTGGGGACGATCGACGGCAGCAGGACCAGGGCGGGAGTCTCGGAGCCCTCTGCCAGATCGACTCGCGGCGGCGCGATCGTGTCTCCCGGCAGCCCTTCGAAACGGGCTCGAAGCCGGGACGCCGACGCGATCAAGTCGGCGAACTCCGCCACCCTGCCTGCACCGCCGCTTTCCTCGAAGAGAGTCAGGAAAGCGCTCCTTCCCGGAGAAGGCGGCGCCGCGGGGTCCGCCCCGTTGCCGCTCCCGTTCGAGCTCGGGCCCCCTCCGTTCGCCTCCCACTGACCCAGGACGTGGGTGGCGACGCTGGCGGCGGAGGAGCGACCCGCGACGACCGACCCGGGTACCGGCAGCTTCGTCGCGGCGGCGATCCGGTTGCGAAGCTCGGTCGCCCCGAGGGAATCGAGACCCAGCTCGATCAGGAGGGCCTCCGGATCCACCGCCTCCGCCGAGGCGTGGCCCAGCACCGCGGCGGCATGGGCGCGCACCAGCTCGGTCATAACCGTCTCGCGCTCGGCCGGCGGAACCTCGGCCAGCCTCTGGGCCAGCGCGTCGCCCTCGCTCTCGCGGTGCACCGCGGCGCGGACCAGGCCGCGCAGGATCGGCGGCAGGGTGCCGGCGGCAGCCTGGTCGCGGATTGCGGCGCTGTCGAACGTGGCCGGGACCAGGAGCGGCTCGCTTGCCTCGAGAGCCGCGTCCAGCAGCCCGAGCACCCGATCGGTCGGCATCGGATTGAGGCCGAATCGGAGGCGGACCTGCTGCACCAGGCGCTCGCGATCGCCATCGGCGAGATCGGCGATGCCGCTCTCCTCGGCCCAGAATCCCCAGCCCAGCGAGGTGGCGGGCAGGCCTCGACCGTGGCGGTACGCCGCCAGGGCATCGAGGTAGGAGTTGGCGGCTGCGTTGTTGGCCTGTCCGGCAGCGCCGAGCAGGCACGGGGCCGAGGAGAAGAGGAGGAAATGGGAGAGATCCGCCTCGGCGGTGAGCTCGTGCAGATGCCAGGCAAGGTCCAGCTTCGAGCGCATCACCCGCTCGAACCGCGCCGCGTCGAGGGAGTCGAGCATACCGTCGTCCCGGACGCCGGCCGCCTGGACGACGACCCTCAGGGGGTGCTCGGCAGGGATCGAGGCGA
>DASVWY010000027.1:0-17277 GCA_036392975.1 Solirubrobacterales bacterium
CGACGACGGAGGCGTCCAGCTCCGGCACGCAACGGCTGTAGCCGTGGGCGTCCATGTGCGAGAGGAGACGGCAGACGTACTCGGAGGTCAGGTCGGCCTTCAGCGTCCAGGAGGCGTTGGTGTAGCCGACGGTGAAGGCGAAGTTGGGAACGCCGCTCAGCATCATCCCCTTGTAGGTCATCGCCTGCGGCACCTCGACCTCCTCGCCGTCGACGCTCAGCTGCATCCCGCCGAGGAAGAGCAGGTTGAGGCCGGTGGCGGTGACGATCACGTCGGCCTCCAGCTCGGCCCCGGACTCGAGCTTCAGGCCGGTCTCGGTGAAGGTCTCGATCCGGTCGGTGACGACCTCGGCGCGGCCCGCGGCGATCGCCGCGAAGAGGTCGCCGTCGGGCACCAGACACATCCGCTGGTCCCAGGGGTCGTAGGTCGGCGTGAAGTGGGTGTCGATGTCGTACCCCGGCGGCAGGGCTCGCTCCAGGCCGCGCCGGATCATCCGCTTCACCGCGTTTGGCCGGCGGCGGCTGAGCTGGTAGACGAACGTCTGCAGGGCGACGTTCTTCCAGCGCACCAGCGAGTAGACCAATTTGGGCGGCAGCCGCCGGCGCAACAGCTTCGCGATCGGATCGGCCGCGGGCAGCGAGACGATGTAGGTCGGCGAGCGCTGCAGCATCGTCACCTTGGCCGCCTTCTCGGCCATCGCCGGCACCAGGGTGACCGCGGTGGCGCCGCTGCCGATGACGACGACGCGCTTGCCGGCGTAGTCGAGGTCATCGGGCCAGTGCTGGGGATGGACGATGCGGCCGCGGAAGCGCTCGCGCCCCTCGAACTGCGGCGTGTAGCCCTCGTCGTAGCGGAAGTAACCGCTGCAGGTCCAGAGGAAGTCGCAGGTCAGCCTGACCGTCTCACCGGTGTCGGTGCGCTCGGCATCGACCGCCCAGCGCGACTCCGCGCTCGACCAATCGGCGCGGACGACGCGGTGGTGGAAGCGGATCCTGCGGTCGATCCCGTGGTCGTGAGCGGTCTGCCGCACGTATTCGAGGATCGAATCGCCGTCGGTGATCGACTTGTCCGCAAGCCAGGGCCGGAAGCGGTAGCCCAGCGTGTGCATGTCGGAGTCGGAGCGGATGCCGGGGTAGCGGAACAGGTCCCAGGTGCCGCCGAGGTCGCCGCGGGCCTCGAGGATCGCGTAGCTGCGGCCGGGGTGCCGGTCCTGCAGGTGCCAGGCCGCGCCGACGCCGGAGAGACCGGCCCCTACGATCAGCACATCGAGATGTTCGGGCGACCCCTCGGCCACGGGCGCCCATTCTCGCACGAGGGCCCGCCGCCGAGTGTGACGACGCGCATTGCAAGGAGTCAGTGAAGCCTTTTGCGCCCCATAGCCTGCAAAAGGTTTCAGGGAGGACGCTAGCCGACGCGGTAGCGCAGGTGGGTCACGTCAGGCGTATGGACGACCAGCGTCTGCTCGAGCTTCAGGGCGGCGCCGGCGCCGCCCTCGAAGAGTCGGGCGCCGGAACCGAGCAGCACCGGCGCGACGTTGAGTTGCAGCTCGTCGATCAGGCCCGCCGCCAGGTACTGCCGCCCGGTCTCGGCGCCGCCGCCGATCGCCACGTCCCTCTCGCCCGCCGCCTCCCTGGCCTGCGCCAGCCCCGACTCGATCCCGTCGCTGACGAAGGTGAAGGTCGTGCCGCCCTCCTTCACCAGAGGCTCGCGCGGGTGGTGGGTCAGCACGAAGACCGAAACGTGGAAGGGGGGTTCGTCGCCCCACCAGCCCTGCCAAGGGTCGTCGCCCCAGGGGCCGGGGCCACCGCCGAACATGTTGCGGCCCATGATCACCGCGCCCGTCCTGCTCAGCCCTTCTTCCATCAAGGGCGTGCTGGCGTTGACCTCGCCGCCCTCATGGCCGTGCGCCTGCCGCCAGGCCGCCAGCTTGACCACCCACTCGTGCAGCTGCTCGCCGCCTTCGCCGAGCGGGTTCTCCTCGCTCTGGTTGGGCCCGGCGACGAAGCCGTCGAGGGAGATCGAAATCTCGAACCTGAGGTCGGCCACGCCGATCTACTCCTGCGGCGCGTAGCGGTGGTGCAGCATCAGGTCGTTGCCGTCGGGGTCGCTGAAGAACGCCATGTGGCAGACGCCGGTGTCGAGGGTCTCGCCGTTGAACTCGACTCCCTTGGCCTCCAGCTCCTTGCGGGCCGCCTCGACGTCCTCGACGTGCAGCGCCGGATGGGCGTTCTTCTGCGGCGCGAACTCCATCCCGAATCTCGCCGGCTCCCAGATGCCGAAGCAGGTCTCCCCCGCCCAGAACTCGAAGCGCGCCTTCTCGTCGGGCCGCAGCCCGAGGGTCTCGACGTAGAAACTGCGCGACCGCTCGCTGTCGCGCGACGGAACCCCGATGAAGTCGGTCTTGCTGATCACGTGGCCTCCCTCGAGAGTCGGATCGATCGGACGCCGCCCAGGGTAGCGCCGACTCCGATCGCGGCGTTCAGGGGAGCCGGAGCACGTGGGCCCGGCTGGGGTCGACCCGGCCTTCCAACACGTCTAGGTAAGCGCGCTGGACCGCGTCGAAGCCCTCGCCGCGGATCGTCTCCAGCCAGCCGCCGGTCCACTCGCAGAACGGGTGCCAGGCATCGGCCACCTTCGACTCGAGGCCGGCACGGCCCCAGTCCGAGGAGCGCTTGACGACCCGGTCGGGCGCGAAGAAGAAGACCGGCGCCGGGCCGGGTAGATGCCCTCCGTCGGTCTTGAGGTCTTCCCAATGGGTCATCCCGACGGCCATGCTGTGGAGCAGGTCGTCGCCGTAGTGGGAGTGCACCGCCAACCGGACCTCGCCGTCGCCGGCGATGTCGACGAAGGTCGCCGGGCCGCCCTCGAGCGAGTCGATCTCCCCGTAGGGGACGACGCGATCATAGATCCCGAGGCCTGCGACGAAACCGACGCCGCGGGGCGAGGTCAGGCCGATCAGCTCGGCCTCCGGCCGCTGCGCCAGCAGGAACGCCGCCGCGAGCGCGGTCTTGCTGGAGGCGCTCGAGATCGCGATCGGCCCCCGTTCGACCAGCCCCTCGTCGGCAAGCTGGTCGTCGATCAGGAAGGAGGTGAAGAAGAGCGGGCGCAGCAGCATCTGGATCTCCTCGGTGTGCGGCCGGTAGAAGGGGTCCGCCGCGGTCGACAGGTAGCGGTGGTAGGCGGAGGGCAGCGCCGCCCGGTGCGGCGAGCCGTCGACGAACCCGCGTTCGTCAGCGTCGACCGGGGTGACGACCAGGTGCGAGGAGGGCGGCAGGTAGCCGTACAGCCGGGTCCCGTCCCTCACGCCGCCGACCTCGCTGCGCTCCACCTCGGCGAACCCCCACACCGGGACCCGGCCCCAGCCGTCCCCGGCCGGGAAGAAGTCCCAGTAGGACATCGCCTCGCCGAAGACGGCGTAGGTGACGTTGTTCGAGGTCAGCCCGAACGCGTCGACCCGCAGCAGCGCCTGCCCGGCCTCGAGTTGGGGCGGGGCCGTGTCCTCGATCCGGCACTCGCGAAGATCGCTGCGCTTGACCAGGAAGTCGGTCATCGCAGCCATGCTCCCACGTGCCGCGGGTTATGGACCCTATGCGTCCTCAACTCGCGGCACATCCACCTGCACGCGATCAACGCGCATACGGCGGCATCGCCGCGCGGAACTCCCGCCAGACCGTGAAAGCCAGCAGGGCCAGGATCGCGGCCATCGCCGCGAAGAACCCGATCTTCTTCCACTCCGCCGCTGAGGCGACGCTGGAGAGGAAGCCGTGCCGAGGGCTCGACTTCGGAGGAGTGCCGAGGTCGGCAACGCCGCCGTAGCCCACGGCGCGGGCGACGCCCGCGACCGCACGCAGCGAGCGACGGATCGTGGCGAGCGCCGGACGCAGCAGAGCCGTCTCCACCGCGCTTACGATCGAGCTTGGGCCCGCCTCGCCGCCGAGGGCGATCGCCGGCCAGACCCGCGCGATCCAGCGCCGAGCGGAAGCGACCTCGGAGGGCTCGACCGCGAGCGGCGTGCGGTTGGGCGTACCGGCGACGCCCGGGTTGGGCTTGCTGGCGACCGCCGCGGACCCGGGCGAAGGCCCACCGGCGCCGCCGGCCTGGCTCGGAGTCGGCGCCACCGGACTTGGCGCTTCGCCGCCGACGCCGGCCACCGAGCCGGTCGAGCTTCCCGCGGCAGCGGCCGCCCCATCTGCCGAGGGCGGGAGGCCGGGTGCAGGGGACTGCGAGGGCGAGGGCGAGGGAGCCGACGGCTTGGAGGGCGGCTTGACCGGGGGCTTGGCGGGAGGCGTCACAGGCGGCTTCGCCGAAGGCGCCGCAGGCGGCTTGGCGGGAGGTCGAGGAACTGCGGGTGGCGGAGGCGGCGTGGGAGGCGAGGCCTTTGGAGGCGGGGGCAGGGCGCCAACGGGGTCCTTGACCGAATCGACCGTCGACTCGACGCGGTCGGTCGCATTCTTCACCAAGCCGGCGGAGGCCAGACTGGCAGGGCCGATCAAGCCGAGCAGAACCGCTGCAACAAGCCAGGCGGCCCGAGGCCACCAGCCTGCTTCAACCGCGAATCCGCTCCTTTTCATCCGCCCTCCAACGCCCCAGCCTGGGCGCTCACTAGACCGGCTGATCTTTAGCTATTACCCCCTTTTTGGACCAATATACGGTCCGATTTATCGCCGGCCAGGCGTGGATTCGCACCCGGGCGAAGGAGGCGCTGTCGTTGTCGCCCCGGCCGCCCCGGAAGAGGTCGCCGCAGGGCTGACCGCCGATCAGGAGGTCGTCGCCGGCGCCGCCGACGAGGGTGCCGCGCCGCTGCTCTTGCGGGGATGGAGGATGTTGACCCCGAAGAGCACGTCGTCTCCGCTGTCGCCGACAAGCGTGTCGGGGTCGCCGTCGTCGCCGCCGTAGAGCGTGTCGTCGCTGCGTCCGCCGCCCAGCCAGTCGCCGCCCGGCCCGCCGTCGACCGTCACCGAGACCTCGACCGGAACGCTGTCTTTCACCACGAGCCTGTCGTTGCCGGCGCCCAGGGAGGCGAGGATCGAGGTCACCCGACCGGGGCAGACAACCGCGCCGGGGGCGAGGCGGCAACCGCCCGAGCGGGGGCCGATTGCAGCACGGGGGTGCCCGAGGTGCCGCGCACGACATAAGCGCGGTGGCTGTGGCTCACCACGAGGTCGTTGATCTGGTCGTCGCCGGTGATCGTGAGGCTCGACGACCCGGCGATGCTCTCGTACAGCTCGACCCGGGCTCCGCCGCCGCCGCTGCCGCCGGACGGGCCACAGGAGTCCTCGACCGCGAAGGCGCCGAGGCACTGGTCGCTGCCCGGGCCGCCGAAGGCCTGGTCGCCCGGCATGGCGCCGAGCAGCCGGTCGTCTCCGGGCCCCCCGTCGAGCCGGTTTCGACGCGGTCGTTGCCGACGCCACCGGTGACGGTGTCCAGCGCACCCCTTCCGCCCGCCAGGTCGTCGTCGCCCGGCCCTCCGTCGATATCGTCGCGCGCGCCGGGACCGCCGCGCACCGTGTCGTTGCCGCTGTCGCCGAAGATCGTGTCGCGGCCGAAGCCGCCGCAGATCGTGTCGTTGCCCCCGACCCCGTGGATGACGTTCGGGCCGCGGCCGCCGACGATCGTGTCGGGCGCCTTGGTCCCGACGATCCTGCGCTCGTTGGAGGCGATCGTCGCCTGCCGGCCGCCGCAGAGAGGCCGCACCGCCTCGAGCGAAGTGGCGAAGGCGAGCCCGATGCAGAGGGCGGCCGCGAGGATCGTCCCGAACCGCCGGTATCGCGACGATCCGGGTCCGTTCGCGGTGCGCTCTATGTCGTTCGGACGCGGTTTCATGTTCCGACGATGACGAGTGCTCCCCTACGCCCGGCTCGCTCAGATTTCGCATAGCGGGACCGGTTGTCCCCCACTACCCGCTCCGCCTCGCTCGACGCGAGGGCGGGCGGCCGCGACGGGTCGCTCGCCTGCTAGGCGCCGGTGCGCGGCGAGCCATGGCCCGCCTGGTAGTGCTCGAGGGTCGCCTCGGTGGTCTCCCCGGCCAGGCGCAGCCGCACCCGCAGCGTCTCGGCGAAGTCGTCGATCGCCGTCCGCAGCATCTCCGCTCGCACCTTCAGCGCGTGCGGCCGGCCTTCGACGCTCGCCTCCTCCACCAGGGAGGACAGAAACGGAAGCAGGCCCGAAAGCGCCCGCTCCTCGTCCTCGGTACGGAAGTAGTGGGTGATCGGAAAGTGGATCAGGTCGCGGCGGGTGGCGATCAGCTGCTCGGTGAACGAGGCCAGCATCCGCTCCAGCAGCTCCGGGTCGGCGTCGGCGAGCTTCTCGCCCAGATGCTCCTCGGCCTCCTTCGTCAGGTGGACCTCGTGGGCGAAGGAGTCGCGGCGCGAGATTGCGTTGTAGATCGAGATCAGCCAGGAGATGCTCGCCGTCAGGAGGCCGAGCCCGAACAGCGTCTCGACCGGTCCCAGCACCCGCAGGACGGGGGACGCCGGCGAGATGTCGCCGTAGCCGAGGCTGGTCAGGTTGACGAGCGAGACGTAGAGGGCGTCGAAGAAGCCCGAGTGCTGGCTTGGGTCGAGCCCCGGGTCGAAGGTGAACCCCTGCGGCAGCTGCGGCAGGAAGACGAGCGCCCACCCGAGGGCGAGCAGAACCGCCCAGGTCGCGACCACGGCGATGTAGCTCAGCGGCCCGGCGAGGAGGCCGATCGTGTGGGCCCCGCCGGTCCTACGCGCCGCCGCGGAGGTCATCCGAACGACCTGCCGAGCGATCATCCCCCGACCCAGCGGATGAAAGAGAACGTCGAAGATGTCGCGCAGCGTCAGCGCGACGATCGCGACACCGAGCAGCGTCCAGACGACGTCCACGACGCAGACGCTATTCGACCGAACGCTTCACTTCCTCGGCCCGCTGACGGCCGGTGACGGGAACTAGGCTCTCGGACGATCCTCGGGTGGGGTCGAAACCCGCCCGGCCATCCCGGACCCGCCCGCCGACCGCGCCCGTTCCGCTTGTCCGCGGCGATACGCCTCCTCGAGCATCCGCGAAGCAACGTCGCGGCCGCCGAGGCCGAAGGCAAGAGCGGCTCCGAGCGCTACCGCACCCATCAGCGCTGCATAGGTGATCGTGACGATGTCGGAGGCGATCCTGAGCTGGTTGAGGACCATGAACACCGCGATCCCCATCACGAGGGCGGGTGCAGCCGTCGTCATCAGCTTCCCGGTTGGCGTGTCGCCGAACGCACGATCGGCGAGCTTCGCCAGGCCGCCGGCGATCGGCACCGCGAGCACGAGGATCAGGATCGCCGCGATGACATTGGGCAGGTAGTTGAAGACGTCGGCGACGAAGTCGTTGAGCACGGCGAGGCCAAGCGAGCTGATCGCGATCGAGAGCGCGCCGAGGAAGACGAACCAGAAGACGATCCGGCCGATCACCTCCGAAGGCGAGACATCCGGGGCGAGACGCTGGACGTACTCCCCGCCGGTGCCCGAGCGAAGCGCCCTATCGGTGCCGATTTTCTCCAGGGCCAGCGTCGCCAGCTTCTGCAGCGCTTTCGCGACGAGAAGGCCGATCAGGAGGATGATCAGGAAGCCGATCAGTCGCGGCAGGAAACCGATCAGGTCGTCCAATGCCTGCTGCAGGCTCTCCGATATCTCGACGGCTGCAAATTGCATGACTTCTCTTATGTATTACCCCTGAGCAGCGGCCGGAATCCCACCCGCCTCGGCTCAGCGCTTGAACAGGTCGCGCAGGTGACCTTTCTTCTTACGGGCTTCGCCCTTGGCCTGGCGGGCCTGGCCCTTGGCTCTTCCCTCGGAGTCACCTTTGAGCGCCGCGGCCGCCTCACGAGCCCGACCCCGGGCCTTGTCCAGGGTGCCGCCGCTCTTGTCCCTCGCCTTGCTTTTCATCATCGACTCCTCCGCTTTGGGCTCTTGCTATTCCGATCCTGCGCAGGTCCCTCGCTGTCGTCTGAGGAACCTGGCTCCTCGAGTCGGGCGGCAGCGCGCCAGCGAACGCGAACGTCCTCGTAGGTGACTCCCGGCTCGACCTCGTTGGGAAGGTTCCGGCGCTCGCTGCCGGAGGCCGTTTGCAGCTCGCCTTGGCCCTCGGGCTCGCGCAACTCGCCGCGCAGATCGACCTGCGTCTTCGGCTTCTCTCGAAAGCGCAATTGCTTCGCTTTGACGCTTGCCCCGATCTCGACGTCGGCATCCTCGATGCGATCCGGATTGCCCTTCCGCGCCATGGCTCAGGCCTCCTGTGCCTCTCTCACGTCGCGGATCGTGATCCGGCCCTCCGGACCCGTGCCTTCGACGTCTTCGAGGTCTACCTCTAGTTCTTCGGCCGTTCGCAGAGCCGCCTCGGTCGCATTCAGCTCCTCAGCCTTGCGCTCCTTGCGCCGCTCGCCGACCTCCTTGGCCTTGCGGGCCGCGGCCAGGCCAAGCCCTTTCGCCTCCTCCGTCGCGGCGGACTTCAGCTCCTGCGCGACCATTTTGGCCGCCAGCTTGGCGATGCCGCCCGCGCTGGCATCGGCGAGCCCGCCACCGCCTCCGTTGCCTCCAAGTAGGTTCGCGGCCGCGTCGTCGACCTCTCCGACGGCGCCACCCGCGCCTCCGGCGACGCCGCCCACCGCCTCGCCGGCGCCCTGACCGGCCTCTCCGACCGCCTCGCCGGCTTGACCCGCCGCCTGGCCGAGGCCCTGGACCGTCTGGCCGAGGTCGCCCACGGCCTGCCCGGCGCCTTCGCCGACCTCGCCGACCGCCTGGCCGGCGCCCTGACCGACATCGCCGACCGCCTGTCCAGCGCCTTCGCCGATCTGGCCCGCAGCCTGGTTGGCTCCTTCGCCGATCTGCCCGACGGCCTGGCCGGCCCCCGCTCCCACGTCCTCAACGGCTGCGCCTGCGCCTTCGCCCACGTCCTCGACCGCCTCGCCGGTCTCACCGAGGGCGTGGCCGGCGCCCCGACCGACGTCTTCGACCGTCCGCCCCAGGCTCTTCACGAGCTCTGGGTTGCGATCGACGGTCGTCAGCACGCGATCGACGATCGCCGCAACACGGTCGAGCCGGACTTTCAGCAGCGCCTGCGCCTCGACCCCTTTGATGTCGATGCGGAGCCTGCCGAGATGCGCGTTGACTCCGGCGTTGAGTTTGACCAGGTCCAGCACTTTCGCCCTCAGCTCGACGCGGGCGTCGAGATTGTCGAGCTGAAGATGGATCGAGTCGACCTTGACCACAGGGACGTCGAGGAGAACGTCGGGATCGCCCCTCGGGTCCTCCAGGTCAGCCAGCGCATATGCCTCGTATTCGCGCTCGGCGGCGGTCCCCGCCTCGGCGACGTTTTGCGCGAAGCGGTACTTGTCGGACTTTTCGGAGGCTCGCTGACCCTTGCGCTCGCCGCGCTGGGGAGCTTTGACGTCCTTGGTCGTCCTCGCAACCGTTTTCGAGCCTCGCGACGATTTCGCTCGCTGGGAAGCCATCATTCGCTCCCTTTCGCGCGCTGTTGCTGGCCCTCGCCGCCGGCCTGGCCCTGACCGCCGCCGGCTTGGCCCTGGGCGAGTCCCTCGGTCGCTTGGCGAGCACCCTGGCCGACGCCGGCCACTCCCTGGCCGGCACCCTGGCCAACACCGCGGAGGGCCTGATTTGCCCCTTCGCCGACTTGGCCGACGGCCTGCCCGGCACCTTCGCCGATCTGGCCGACCGCCTGGCCGGCCCCTTCGCCCACGTCCTGAACCGCGCCCTCGGCGCCTTCGCCGACATCCTCGACCGCCTCGCCGGCCTCGCCGACGAGGTGTCCAGCTCCCTGGCCCACCTCTTCGGCCGCGTGACCGATGCCTTCGAGCAGCTCGGGGTTGCGATCGAGCGAGGTCAGTACACGCTCGAGGATCAGGCTGATGTTGTCGAGCTTCGCTTTCAGCAGAGCCTGGGCCTCGACGCCCTCGATCTTCAGCTCCACCTTGCCCAGACTGACATCGGCGCCGACGCCGATTTCCACCAGGTCCCGCACCTCTGCCATGACCGCCACCTGGGCTCGCAGATCGTCGACCTCGATGTCGATTTCGTCGACCTTGACCACGGGGACGTCGAGGAGAACGTCCGGGCCGTCCCCAAGCTCATGCGGATCGACGATCGAGTAGTCGGGGAACTCCTGTCGCGACCGGGTCCTGGACCCTGACCGGCTTTTTTTCTCCGCCATCGAGCTTTCTCTTCCCTTCGGCCCGCCTTCCCCGCCAATTTCCTGCCCCTCACGGCGGCTACCCGCGCCAAATGGGGACAAACCGGGGAAGCTGGCCCCGGCCCAGGTTTAGCCAGCACGGCCGAGGTCAGCCGCTCAGTTTGTCCTCGATGGCGCCGGCTACCCGCTCCAGGTCGAAGCGGCGGGCGCGGTTGTAGACGGCACGCGTTCCGACCGCGAGCCCGACGCCGAGGGCGACCGCGCCAACGCTGCCCCAGCGGCGGTTGCCACTCTCCCCGCGCCGTGCCGGTGGCTTCTCCTCACTGAGAAGGGATTCGAGAGCCGCCGCGGCGATCCGGTTGATATCGACCGGCACCTTCCTCTCGCCCCCTAGGACCGTGAGGATTGATGGCGCAGGATGCGGTAGGTGATTACGCCGGCGGTCGTGCCGACCACAGCGGCCGCGCCGATCGCCCGCGGGGGCGCAGGTCGCTTGCCGCCAACGCGGTCCACCACGACACGGTTCAGGAAGCCGCCCATGTCATTCCCTTCGTGCCATCAGCGCGACGAGCTGCGTTTGCGGGTCGAGCCCGAGGAGGAGCGTTTGCGGGTCGAGCCGGAGGAGGAGCGTTTGCGGGTCGAGCCCGCCGAGCCGCGTTTGCGGGTCGCGCCAGAGGAGCTGCTGCGTTTGCGGGTCGAGCCCGAACGTGAGCGTTTTTTGGCGCGGGAGCGCCCGGCCGACCCGCCCGCGGTCGACGAGGTTTTGCTGCCCCCACGACCCGAGGAGCTCGAGCCCGACCGGCGGGGCTGTTTCTTGTCCTCATGGGACTGCGGCGAGTGCGAATGCTCCCTGTCGTGGATGTCGTCGAACTCCGCGTAGTCGCGGCCACGGTCGTATTTCTTGTCATGGCCTTTGACCAGCTCGCCGTCGTGGATCACGCCACGCCAGGCGCCCGTCTCGACCTCCTGCATCTCGATGAAGGCCTTGAAGCGGGCCAGATCCGCCCGCACGGCGCGCTTCACGTGGCGCATCCCCCGTGCTGCTTTCTCTTTCCAGGAGCCTGGCTCGACGTCGAGTGAGACCTGGACGCGGGTGAGGCGGGGGGCGAGTTCGTGGAAGGTGACCACACCGGTGTGGACGACGCCCTCCTTGACGCTCCACTGGATTCGCTCGTCGGGGCGCTGCTCGACGATCTGCCCCACGAACTCCTTCGACATCCCCCAGACCTTCGTCCTGAAGGAGACGGTGCAGTCGTCCTCCTGCGTCGCCTGGTCGAGGCGATGCATGAACTGCGGCCATTCCTCGAACTGGGTCCACTGGTTATAAGCGACCGAGAGCGGCACGGCGATGTCCGCCGCCTGCTGCACAGGCATCCGCCGGCCCTTGCCGACGCCCGGCGTTCCCTTCTTGCCTTTGCCGCCTTCTTTGCCGCCGCCGCCAGGCAGCATCTTTTTGCCAACGGACTTGACGATCCCAGGAGCGTCGCCGACCTGCTCCGCTTTCTCGCCGACGGCGTCCTTGACGCCCTTGCCGACGGTGTCCTTGGCGCCTTCGGTCAGCTTCTCCACGAGGCCCGAGCCTTTCGCTGCGCCCGACCCACCGCGTTTCAGGACCAGCTTTTTGACCGCCTTGCCCGCAAGGGGGGCCGCGCCGGCCAGGACGGCGCCAGCAGCCAGGCCCCGCGCACCTGAGAGGGCGTCATCGCCCCCGTTTCGGAAAGGCGACTTGGAATGCCCATTGCTCGAAACGCTCTGGCTGATCTCGCGGACGATCGTTCCCAGGACAGCGCCAACCGCATCCCCGGCGTCCTTTACATCCTTAGCCATCGCTTCCCTCCTCAAACCCTCTCGGCCGGTCAAAGAAAATGCTCGGCCCTTCAGCCGTAGCTACCCGCTGGCGCGATTGGTAACCGGCCCGTCCAGGCCCCGAAGGCGCCCTCTAGCCGCGCCGGCGGTAGTGCAAGTACACGGTCGCGCCGAACGTGCGGGTCTCGACCAGCTCGAGGTCGATGTGCACGTCCGGCGGGAAGTACGGCGTGCCGCCACCGATCACGATCGGGATGACGAACAGCTCGAACTCGTCGATCAGCCCGCGCCGCATGCATTCCGCCGCAAGGCCGGCGCCGCCGACCGCGATCCTCCGGTCCCCAAGCGCGGCGATCTCCTCCTCGAGCGTTCCGGTGGCCAGGCGGTTGCTGCCCTCGACGCTCGTCACCGTGGTCGAGAACACGATCTTCTCGAGCGGGCGCCAGATCTCGGCGAACTCCGCCATCACGGGGTCGGAGAACTCCTCGGTGTCCCACACGAGCATCGTCTCGTAGAGGCGCCGGCCGAGCAGTTGGGCATCGATCGCGGCGACCCGTTCGTTGTGAAACCGGTGCAGCTCCTGGCTGGGCATCGCCCAGTCGAAGCTTCCGTCGGATCCGGCGATGTAGCCGTCGGCCGACAGGCTCATGGAATAGGAGATCACGAGAACACAGTGAACCGCGTCGAGCCGACGCCTTCTCGGCGACCCCGCCGCAGCTGATCGTGGGCGGGCAGTTCGTTGTCTCCGCCCATCCGCGTCGCCGAGCCGGCGCGACGGAGATGCAGGCCTTGCTGCGTCGCGCCCGCCCCCATGGAGGCAACGCCGCCGAGGGAGCGAAGCGAACGCGACCGAGCGATTGCGGCGCTGACTACACGCACTAGGGAATAGCTACACCGACGAAGCCGCCACGACCGAGACATCGTCGTGGTGGATTGCCCCTTGCTTCTGAGCTCGCGCCGTCACCAGCGCCGGCTTGCGGCTTGCGGGGGCCACGTCAAGCATGAACTCGATCCCCAGCCGCCGAACAACGTTGATGATCGTGTCGACCTCCGGGTTGTGCGCCCCAGACTCGAGCTTGACGACGCGAGGCTGCGAGACGCCCAGCTTCTCCGCTAGGGCCCTCTGGCTCAGTTTGTGCTCAGCGCGATAACGCAGCAGCGTTGCCGCAAACTCCCGCGCAGGAGCGAGCCTCTGCCATTCCGCCCGAAAGCTCGGATCGGCTAGCTGCTCCTCCGCCAAGAGTGCACCGAAGTTCTTTTGTGAAGCCGTCATCGCGGTCGTGATAATAGCTCTATTATCAGCCGTCAACCGTGGCGCTCCAAGCGATCGTTCGCCGCCCCGACCGCTCGATCGAAGTCTTTCTTCTTCGCAGCCACCGCTAGAACCACAAATCGACCGCCGAATCGAGCATAGATCGGCCGAGCCTCACAAGCCCCCTGCTTCGGCCGCAGCTCAAACAGATTCGCCTCGCCCTTCAACGACTTCATATGCGGCGACGGCAGGTCCGGCAGCTCTGGCCGCGGACTCAACTTGTTGTCTTCAGATCAGCAAGACAAACGAAATAACGGGGGCGGATTCGAACCCGCGACCTTCGGGTTATGAGTTCTCTGGCACTGGTTGTCTGGGCTGGTTTTTAGCTTGTTCAAGCGGTTTGAGTTGGTCTGAGTTGGACCTAGTTCCTCTCAAATTGGTACCCGATTGGTACCCGCGCGCTGCTCATCGTTGGCCACCACCAGGCCGATCGGAGCCCTTCGCTGGCGGTGCCGTGAGAAGCCAGGAACGCGCGTGCATCTCTAGCTCTCCGGCCTCTATTGCCTTGGCAAGATCGGTAATCACGACCGGATACTGAAGATCTCGGAGTCTTAAATACTCCTCAGCCGGATCGCGGTCGAGATCGATCTCGCCCCAAAAATGGAGAAGGTGGCGCTCTGGATCGGCGCGGGCGACCTCGAGCTCGCGGTGGCTGAGGTTGAAGCGAAGAGACGCGCCGCGGGAGCCCTTGACCTCGATCAACCGCGAGTCGGACGCATCGGTCTCGATGTCATAACCAAAACCGTCACCGACCTCACGTGAGACGTGACGAACGCGATGAGGGCCGAGTCGGGAGCGTTCGAGCCGGAGCGTGTAGAGCTCGGCTCGCCGGCCAACGGCATTTTGATCCAGCACCCAAGGTGGAATCTCGTCGGCACGCCCCATGACCTCGGTGACCAGCAGCGAGTCAAGTAACGAAAGTGGCACGATGAGGTCATCACCTTCGCGCAGGCCTGGGTCCCAAGTGAGGAGAACGCCAGCCCGAGGCGCGAGTCTGGGCAGGGCAGCGAGAGGGGCAACGCAGCGCATTGGGCTCCTCGGTGGCCCCCTCGATCAGTCGCATTAGTTCGTCCTCAAATGCAGAGGCGGTAAGCAGGGAATGGGCATAGACGGCCCAATCGCCGGCGGCGAGAGCATCGAAAGCCTCTTCACCCATATCACTGAGGGCCCAGGATCCGAATTCCTCCTTGACCAAACCACAGCAACGAAGGAAGTCGAGCAACTCTTCAGCGGAGCCGCCCGTCCAAGAGCGAGCGATTGCTACGAACTCGGCAACGTTCCAGGACTTCCGACCAAGCGCGCGAAGCGATGAAACTGCCCGGGCGGCGAACTCAAGGTCCTGGCTGCTGGGCTGCACAGCCGATCATTACTGCTCGCCGAGCAGATAGCGAAGAAGGGCCTCAAGGTCGGCGTCCTCGCCCTCGGCGGCGTCGATCGTGTCTTGATCGGCAAGGCCGGTCGCACGAAGCTCCGCGGCATTCAGAAGCTGCTGCATCTGGTCCTCCTTGCGCTGCAGTGAAGCCTGAACGAGGCCGTCAATAGTCGTTTCGCCCAAAAGCGTCGCGGTTGGAACCTGGACCTCAACCCGCACCCCGTCCGGCAATCCGAGGCGGTGGATGCGGTCGATGGACTGCAGCCAGCGTGCGCAGTCATGGGTGCGGTCGAGGTAGAGCGCTCGATAGCACTCGCGGTGGAGTGAGATCGACTCCGCACAGGCTGCCGGATTGGCGACCAGGATTGCGAAACCCTCGGCGCCGAGGAACTGGTCAATCCGTTGCTCGCGGGTCTCATCGATCTCCTCGCCAGAGTGATCCTCGTCCTCAACTGCCTCGTTGAGCTCTGGGTCGACCGTCTCGGCGGCTGGAACGCGGCCATCGACAGTGAAGACAGGACCTCCCAGGCGATTCTCAACGAGGGCGGCGAACTGATCGATGTTGCGGATAAAGGTGGTCCAAACGACACACTTTTCGTCTCGACTCTTGACCGTTGCGAGGTAATCGAGCCCCCACTCGAACTTCGCCGGCAGCTCGTCCTGCTCGCGATAACGCTCAAGGCGCTCCATCAGCGTGCCTGACGGTTCCTCAACTGGCGGTATTTCAAAGAAGCCGTCGGCCTCGTTGAGGAGGTCGGGGTTGCTCGCGGCCTGGATCAAACGAATCGGGCGGGCGCGACGCAGCCGTTCGATCTTGTCGGCCGTCGTTGCATCGGTTGGGATCGCCGAGCGCAATTGGCTGAAAATCAGCCGATAGATGTCGGCCTGAATAGGCGCCAACTCAACCGGGGGTACGTAGAAGTCTGCGTCTTCAAGCTTGAGTGCCGACTTCGGGGTTCGGGTAAAAAAGGGCTCCAGACGCTCAATCGCCGCGCTAAAGCTGGCGTCAACCATTGCTTGGAAGGCTCCGCGGCTACCCGTGGCCTCTTCGCCGGGCCAAAGGATGTTGAACTGACTCCAAAGATCGGTCGGACCTTGGGGCATCGGGGTGCCGGTCAGGATCATCCTCACCTTTGCATGCGAGGCGAGTTCGACAAGCGCAGGAGCCCACTGGCCGCCCCGGAAGCGCTTCACCCGGTGAGACTCGTCAACGATCAGCATCACGTCGAGTCGATCGCAAAGCTTTTCGAGCTCGGCACGATCATGCGCGGCAGTGGCGTAGCTCAGCAACAGCAGGTCCCCGCGGTCGGTGGCTCCGTAGACCTCGGCCCGAGCAGCGCGTTGCATGCCACGCACCCGCCGCACACGAAAGACGCCTGGTAGCGCGGTCTCGGACTCCCGCTCCCACGGACGGAAACAAGAAAGAGGGCCAACAACCAGAACGGCGTCGGTCACCCCTTGGGCCAGGTGAGTGACGGCAACAGCTAGCGAAGTGGCGGTCTTGCCAGCGCCGGGAACCGAAAAATTGGCGGCGTTGGCTGCGGTGAGAGCATGCATCATCGACTCGCGCTGATGGGGAAGCAGGGCTCGCTCGGCGTTGTTCCATCCCGACTCCTCGAGCGCCTCCATCGCCCGCCCCTCATCAACGGTGAGAATCCGGTGTCCCTCGCCATTTAAACCCAGGAAGTCACGGGCGGCTCGCTCAGCACGGTCAAAGCTTCGTAGGCGATCAATGTCGCGCTGGAGTGCTTGGTCGGCGGGACCACCGGTGGCGGCAACCTCATAACCGCGACTGCGGAGCTGAGTCGCGACCTGCACGATTAGGTCATTTCCAGACCGACGGCGAAGGGGGCAGACCCAAACCCCGTCAGTTAACTCGCAGCCGAGGATCGCGCGAAAGTAAAGCTCAAGACGACTGTCAGCGAGGTCGGGGAGCGTGACCCTGACTACATCGTCAGCAAGCGCCACCTCGGCGCGCGGCCGTTCGTCTTGCATAGCTCTGACCTACTCGTTGTTTTCAATTGCCGCGCGAGCAGTCTCAGCCCAAGCGATTACCTCGGCGATCGCCTCGCGTGCGCGCTTCTCGGTGCCCCCGCTGCTCTCGGAGAGCAGGGCGGCGGGATCAACTTCGCCGAGCTTGGTTGCCGCAGTGCGAAGCTTGGTCTCCGGCGGATCTCCGTGTGCGCGAGAAGCTTGAGCGGCGGCATTGATCGCCTCGTGGATTCTTTTCTGGCGAGCCGTGGTTGGACGGTCGGTGGTAACAACCTCATCCTCAAGGTCGGCTTCGCGGTCTTCCTCCTCTTCGTCCTCATCCTGATGCGGCGACGTATCAAGCTCGGGCTCTGGCTCGTCACCGTCGGGCTCAGTAGCAATTTCGGAAACTTCGGCGACAAGAGCGTCGAAGCCGGTGGGATCGCGTTTGATCAGTTTCCGCATCTCCCGGATGTCGGGATGATTCGCGCCAGATTGGATCGCGAGAAAGCAAAGTTCAAGCATTGCTGCTTCGTGCTCAGGTGCGTTGTCGGCAAGCCATTTCATGTTCTTCCCGACATCACGGAAACGCTCGACTTGTCCACGCAGAGAAGCGAAATCGCCGGGCCGGCCGACCCAGTCAAGGTAAGAGCTCATCGCTTTCACC
>DASVWY010000028.1:0-3806 GCA_036392975.1 Solirubrobacterales bacterium
CCGACGTGTTCGGCGGCGTCAAGCTCGACGTCCGCAACATCGACGTCTCGATCAACCGGAAGAAGTTCACCGTCAACCCGACGACCTGCCGCCAGGAGTTCCGGATCGGCTCGGGCATCTTCGGCGGCGGCGCCAATCCGCTCGATCCGGCGACTTGGTTCGAGGCGAAACCGTCCAGCCCCTTCCGGGCGACGCAGTGCCGCAAACTGAAATTCAATCCGAAGTTCTTCGCCCGCATCTTCGGTGGCGAGAACCAAACCAAACGCGCGGCCAACCCGAAGTTCCGGGCGATCTTCGACGCCCGCGAGGGCGACGCCAACCTGAGGCGCGCCGCGTTCATCCTGCCGCGGGCGACGATCCTCGACCAGAGCCACATCAGGACCATCTGCACGAGAGTGCAGCTGGCGGCGGACGAGTGCCCGAGGAACGCCATATACGGGCACGCCAAGGCGACCTCGCCGCTGCTGAAAGGAAATCTCAAGGGACCGGTCTACCTGACCTCCTCCGACAACCCGCTCCCTGACCTGCTGGTCGACCTGCGCGGCCAGGTCGACGTCCACCTGCGCGGTGTGATCAGCGCCAAAAACGGCAGGCTGAAGACGGTGTTCCCCTCGACGCCGGACGTCGCGGTGAACAAGTTCATCCTGACCATGAAGGGCGGCAACCGAGGGCTCCTGGTCAACTCGCAGGATCTCTGCGACCGGACTCGCCGCGGGTTCCTCAACCTGCTGGCGCAGAACAGCAGGCGCGAGAGGTCGAAGAAGCTGCGCCTGAACATTCCCGCCTGCGGCTAGGGCGAGAGGCGCGCGAAGTAGCCGAACCAGTTGCCGGAGCTCTCCTCGAAGGAGAGCCCGGCAGCTGCGCCCTGGCGCTTGAGCGAAGCGAGCGTCGTGAAGTGCGGGTCGCCGAACAGCTCGCCGACGACAAGGCGGCCGCTGGGGGCGAGCACGCGCCGGATCTCCCGCAGGGCCGCTCCGGGGTCCGGGATCTCGCCCAGCACGGCGGTGAGGACGACGGCATCGATCGAATCGTCCTCGTAGGGGAGGGCGGTGGCATCGCCCTGGGTGGGGACGATGTTGGCGACGCCGCGCTTGGCGGCCTCGCGCATGACGTGGTCGAGGAACTCCTGCTGCAGGTCGAAGATCTCGACCGTGGCGACCCACGCGGCGATGTCGAACGTGTAATAACCGGTACCCGGGCCAATCTCCAGCACTCTCTCGTCGGACTCCGGCCGCAGCACCGAGCGCAGGCGCTCGGGAGTGACGATCGGGTGCGGAGCTTCGACCCAGAATCGCTGCCCATAAGGGCAGGCCGATGGATTCTTTCGCCACCAGATCGCGGCGCCGCCGATCGCCCCCCCGACCAGCGTCAGTGCCGTTCGAATGCGCATCACTGGGTCATCCAGGCCGCTCCAGCGAGAAGCCGACCCGGTGCTCGCCCGAGTCGATCTGCAGGAAGGCGACCTTGCCGAGGTAGACGGAGAGGATGCCGTCCTCGGTCTTGACGTCGTACCAGCCACCCTTCTCGACCTGCTTGCGGAGCCTCTTCAACTCCTCGTCGTTGAGCCGCACCGAGACCACCTGGCCGCCCTCGAAGCCGATTTCCACTCGCTGCGCGTCCGCCATCAGTGCCCTCCCGCCGGTTCGACTATCTCGGTCAGCACGCGCCCGGTCGAGCGCGGCTCGACGAAGGCAACCCGGCTGCCGCCGATGCCCGCCCGCGCCTCGCTGTCGATCAGCTCCAGCCCGGCCGCCGCCAGCCGCTCCAGGGTCGCGTCGATGTCATCCACCGCGTAGGCGACGTGGTGCATCCCGACGCCGCGCTTGGCGACGAACTTGCCGACGGGGGTGTCGGGGCCGAGCGGGCGCAGCAGCTCGACGTGGCCCTCGCCGACGTCCAGCAGCACAGCCTCGACGCCCTGCGCCTCGACGGTCTCGCGGTGGGCCACCTCCATCTCGAAGGTGCCGCCGTACAGCTCCAGCGCCGCGTCGATGTCCTCGACGGCGATGCCGATGTGGTCGATCCTTCCGAACATCGGCGGCGGAGTCTACGTGGGCGGCGGCAGCTCGTCCTCGGCGCCGCCGGCCCCCTCGGCGCGGAGGATCTCGGCCAGCGCCGCGACCCCGACCTGGAGCTGCTCGGGAGTGGGCTCCTTGGTGGCGAGGCGGCGCTGGATCTCCCGCCCCGGCGTGTGGAAGGCCTCGGCCAGGGGCGCGCCGTGGTTGCGGTCGCTCCAGGCGAACATCTCGACCGCGAGCGAGGCGCCGCCGAGGCCGACCGCGGCGCGGGCCAGCGGCGTCGGCTTCTCGACCAGGCGCTCCAGCAGCACGGTGCCGGCGGTCGAGAGGATCATCATCGGCGCGATCAGGTTGGAGCCGCAGCGGTCGTGCTCCTTGGGAACGCTCGTCGGGTCGTCGACCCCCTGCTCGTAGGCGGCGATCGCCTTGTGCTCGACGCCGTGGTAGGCGGCCAGGTCGCGATCGCTCAGCGCGACCACGCCGGGGACGATCCCCAGCCCCTGCACGAGGCTCTCGCGCAGGGCCGAGGTCGGCAGCAGGCGGCGCAGCGAAGTGGTGGCGATCAGGGTGGCGCCGATCGCGGCGAGCACGCGCGGGTCCTCGAACGGCAGGCGCGCCGCGGGCAGGCGCCGGCGCACGAGCGGCAGCACCGCCAGCGCCTCGGCGAGTTTGAGCGGCCCCCGCAGGCCGGGCAGCCGCGCGGCCAGCTTCGGCGCCAGCTCGGGTTTGCGCTCCGAGGCGACTTGGACCTCGCCATCCGGCCCCCGCACGGCGGCCGCCCAGTGCGTGGGGCCATGGATCAGCAGCCCGTTGCGCAGGGCCATGCCGCCGAGTCGCAGCCGCTCCGAAGTCATGCCACCACCTTAGCTGCGCCCCGCCCTCGGCCTGACCGATCGCGGACGGCACCTGCGCTCAAGCTGCTGACGCGAGAGCGGCGGCGGCCCCCGCCGGTGGACGCCGGCCCCGAAACTCGCAGTTCGGGAAGAGAGGGTTCGATTCCCTCCGCGGGCGCTATCATGCAGTTGCGAGTTTCGGGGCCAATGGCAACATCGGTCTTCCCAGATTTCGCAGACGGTCCGCTTCGGCGGGCCGTCTGCTTTTCAGCGCCCGCGGCGGCCGAAGCTGTGGCCGGCGGGGGCGACGGCGCGCAGCTCGGCGACGGCGCGCTCGCGCAGGCCGCGCCGCTCCTGTGTCGGGGCGGCCGGAGGTGGCGACGGCCGCCGGGCGGGGCGCCTTGCTCTGAGGCTGGACGCTTCGGGCTTCGCAGCGGGGGAGTCGGCACGCGTCGGCGTCGGCGCCTCGGTGCGGTCCAGCCCGCCGATCTCGGAGACGAGCACGTTGGTGGTCCCCTCCCGCCGCTCGAGCCGGCCCTTGGCGCGGACGAGGGGGGCGGCGCGGACCAGAGCGCGGAAGCGGTCGTAGACGGGGGGCGGCACGATCAGGTTGACCGTGCCGCGCTCGTCTTCGAGCAGCATGAAGACGATCCCCCTGGCGGTCTCGGGGCGCTGGCGAGCGACGACCATCCCCGCCACCTCGACCGTGCGGCCGTCCTGCAACCGCTCCAGGTCGGTGCTGCGTAGAAGCTCCGGGCCGAGGCCGGCGCGCATCAGCGCCATCGGGTGCTCGCCCAGCGTCATCCCGATCGAGCGGTAGTCGGCGATCGCCTCCCCCCAGCCCCCCAGCGGCGGCAGCGCCGGCGCGCCCGAGGTCTCGAGCGGCAGCGCCATCTGCGTCCCCTCCTCGCGCCGCACCCCGGTCCCGGCGACCCCCGCCTCCCAGAGCGCTTCC
>DASVWY010000029.1:0-2134 GCA_036392975.1 Solirubrobacterales bacterium
AGAGCTTCACCTTCCCCTTTCTCGGCGCGCTCGACCCGGGCTCGGTCGAGCTGATCGGGCTGCCGGGGGGTGGCGCGATCGACCTCGGCGACGTCGGCACGACGATCGGCATCGTCGCGATGATCAACGTGATCAACCTGATCGACGGGGTCGACGGTCTCGCCGCCGGCGTCTGCGTGATCGCCGCCCTGACCCTGGCCGCGATCGCCCTCTCGCTCGACCGCACCGCGGCGGGGGTGCTGGCGGCGACGATCGCCGGCGCCTCGCTCGGCTTCCTCCGCCACGGTTTCCCGCCGGCCCGCACCTTCATGGGCGACACCGGCTCCAACCTGCTCGGTTACCTGCTCGGCGTGGTCGCCGTCCAGGGGGCGCTGAAGACGAACGCCGTGATCGCCCTCTTCCTGCCGCTGATCGTGCTCGCGGTACCGATCCTCGACACCGGCTTCGTCGTCGCCAAGCGGCTCAAATACCGGCGGCCGATCTACAAAGCCGACGCCTGGCACTTCCACCACCGGATGGCAAACGTCGGCTTCTCGCAGCGGCGCACCCTCGCCTACCTCTATGGCTGGACGCTGACGATGGCGGCGCTGGCGCTGGCGCTGCGCTTCGTCCCCTACAGCGACGACCACGGCAACTTCGACGTCCTCTGGTCGGCGGTGATGGCGTTCTGCGGCCTCGTCGCGATCGCCGCCAGCGTCTACCTGGTCTACGTCCTGGAGATCCTCAAGCTGCGTCGCTTCGGCCGCGTCGACCCGGAGACGGGCGAGTTCGGAGTCATAGACCCAGAGACCGGCGAGTTCGAGGCGATCCTCCCGGACCGCGGCAGCTTGCCCGCCGACGAGACCCGATCGCCGTAGGTCGCCGCCAAAAAAAGTTTGTGCGAGGTTGTGACAAGCCTCACGAAGTGGCTCTAGAAAGCGGATCGTCGGGCCTTTGGGATATAGTCAATGGCAGCCCGCTCGCCCCGAGACGGGCTTCTTTTTCGGACCTTTCCGAACTTTTTCTGAGGTTTTCCTGACCTTATGTCTCCTCCCAAACACGTCGATCTACTGGTGCTCGCCGCCGCCCTGGCGGTGTTCGCGCTCGCTGGATTGCCCCTGCTCGGCTACGCCTTCGCGGCCGGCGCCTGGCTCCTGCAGCGGGGAATTCAGGTACTCGCCGGCCGCCGCATCGCCGCTGAGCTGGCGGGCGGGAACCGGCAACGGGCGATGGGGGCGCTGGCCGCGACGATGCTCGGCCGCGTCTGGCTGATGGTGACTGCGGCGCTGCTCGCGGGGATCGTCGACCGTGATGCGGGCCTTGCCGCCGCCGTCCTGCTCGCCGTCCTCTTCACCGCGTCCTTCGCCGCGCAGGGGATCGTCTACCTGTTCGAGTCGACCCCCGAGGGGGAGGGGGCACGATGAGCGCCGAGGTCGCGACTGCCGGAGCGCCCGCCGACGGCGGCGACCCTGCCGCCGGCAAGTCCGGGCTGAGCACCAAAGCCAAGGTCTTCATCGGCCTCGGCGCCTACCTCGCGCTGACGATCCTGATGCTGCTGGTCTTCGGCAGCGACGGCAAAAACGAATCCTTCCAGCCGCAGAACGAGTTCAAGCTCGAACCGTGGGTCTCGATCCACATCGGCGGCATCGACGTCAGCATCACCAAGGCGGTCCTCTACCTCTTCATCGCCAGCGCCCTGACCATCTTCACGATGGTCTGGATCTCGCGCCGGATGGCGGAGAAGCCAAACCGCGTCCAGACCGCGATCGAGGTCGCCTACGACCTGACCAAAAACAACATCACCGGCGGCAATCTCGACCGAGCCACCGCCGTGCGCTGGTTCCCCTTCCTCGCCGCCCTCTTCTTCTGGATCTGGTTCTCGAACATGATCGGCTTCCTGCCGCTGCCGATCAACACCGAGCACCCGGTCGACATCTTCGGCGTCGAAGTTCCGGCTTTCGCGCTCTACGCGGCGACCGCGAACATCTCCATCCCCCTGGTCCTGACGCTGGTCGTCTGGATCGCGTACCACGTCGAAGGGATCCGCGCCAAGGGCTTCTTCGCCTACTTCGCCAGCTGGTTGCCGCCCGGGCTGGAGGAGATGAACCCGTTCGGCAAGGCGGCGATCTTCACGATCGAGGTGATCTCGCACTTC
>DASVWY010000030.1:0-4984 GCA_036392975.1 Solirubrobacterales bacterium
CGATCGTCAGCATCAGCGGCAGTCCGGCGGCGACCAGCGAGCCGAAGGCGAGCACGAGGATCGCCAGGGTCACCGGCCAGGAGATCAGCTCCGAGCGCAGCATGGCCTCTTTGTTGGCTTCGTTGAAGTCCGACCACATGCCGGCCGCGCCGGTGAGGCTGACCTCGACCCCGGGTGCGGCGCCGGCTGCCAGCGGTCCCTTCAGGTCGCCCGCGGCGGCCACCATCTCGTTCGGGTCGCCGGCCGAGCTGGCGCGGATTACCGCCGTGCGACCGTCGGTCGAGATCGAGACGCCCCGGCGCGGCGGCGTCACCCGCCCGACCGCCGGATCGGCGGCGAGCAGCCGTTCGGCCCGCCGCAAGGTCGCCTGGAAGGCGGGGTCGGTGCTCGCGAGGCGGTCGGAGTGGACGGCGACCTGGAGGCTGTAGGCGCCAGCGCCGGCAAAGGCCGAGTCGAGCTGCTCGCGCACCTGCACCGACTCCGATCCGTTCGCCTGCCAGCCGGCGCCGGAGAGGGCCGTCTCGACCTTCGGCGCCAGAGCCCCCAGCCCGACGGCGATCGCCACCCAGGCTATGAGAACCGGCCGCGGACGGCTGGCGGCGAAGCGCCCCAGCCGTCCGATCGGTCCCAGCTCGTTCACCACTCGCTTCCCGCCCTGAGTCCGAGCCGCCGCAGAACCAGGGAGCTGGGGCAGTTGCCGAAGGCGACGTAGGCGAGCTGGTTGAGGGCCACGAAGCCGGTCAGGAGCAGGAACCAGGGGCTGACGGTTGCGCTGAGGAGGGCGCTCAGGCCGGTCATCGTGCCGGCCATCAGGAAGAGGACCCGCTCCAGGGGCCAGTGCGATGGACCCCTCGACGGAGAGCCGTGGCGTGGTCGGTCAGAGCGCTGGGCGACAGTCGGCATCGCTATCCTCTCTCTAGGCTTACAGCTATACAACTTAACAGTTGTTAAGAGGTAACATAACAGAGATGCCAGCAAAGATGAAAAGCCCACTGAACCCGGCCGCCGCCGAGTTGATCGCCCGGCGCTTCCAGGTGCTGTCGGATGCCAACAGGCTTCGAATCCTCGATCGGTTGAGGACGCGCGGCGAGGCCTCGGTCGGTGACGTCACGACGGCGCTCGGCACCTCGCAGCAGAACGTGTCAAAGCATCTCGCCGCACTCCATGCCGGCGGCTTCCTGGGTCGTCGCAAGCAGGGGACCAGCACCCTGTACTGGATCTCCGACCCGGCGGTCCTGAAGCTATGCGATCAGGTCTGTGCCGGAATCGAGTCCCAGCTTGCCCAGCTCGGCTCGGCTCTCAGCGACTGAGAGCGCCGGCCTCGCCTTCATCGCTGTCCGACGCCGCCCGCGACGACCTCGCCGCAAGAACCCACAGCACCAGTCCCAGGCCGAGCAGCGCCGCGGCCCGTAGCCAGGTCGTGCCCTCGACCTGGGTCATGACGAGCAGGCAGGCGCCGACGCCGAGGACCGGAAGCGCAACCGGCACCTGGAAGTGGTCGTGGCTGACCCGGTCCCCTCGCAGCAAAAGGGCGGAGACGTTGACGGCGATGAAGACCGCGAGCAGGAGCAGCACCGTCGTATCGGCAAGCGTCCCGAGCTCGCCGGTGAGGATCAGGCCGGCCGCGATCAGGGTCGTGAAGACGATCGCCACCACCGGCGTCTGGCGGCCGCTCAGCCGGGCCAGCGAAGCGGGAAGGACGCCCTCTTTCGCCATGCCGTAGAGCAGGCGGGAAGCCATGATCATGTTGATCAAGGCGCCGTTTGCCAGGGCCATCAGCCCGATCGCGGAGAAGACCCTGGTGGGGACCGACAGCGGTCCAACCTGCACGACCTCCAGGAGGGCGCCGCTTGAAGCTTGCAGGCGAGGGGTGGCGACGGTCATCGAGGCGACGACCGTGACGAGGAGGTAGATCGCGCCGGCCACCGCCAGACCGGCGAACAGGGCGATTGGGTAAGAACGCTCCGGCTGGGTCGTCTCCTCGGCGATGTTGACCGAGTCCTCGAAGCCGATCAGCGCATAGAAGGCAAGTGCGGCGCCGCCGAGGATCGCCAGCGCCGGCGTCGCGCCCTCCCTGAGCTCGACGGCGCGGTGCGGCTCGCCGTGTCCGGCCGCAAGCGCCGCGACCCCGATGACGACGACCAATGCAAGGCCGCCGAGCTCGACCAGCGTCAGGACGACGTTGAGTCGAACCGAGACGAGAATCCCGACGAAGTTGATCAACGCGACGACGGCGATGAAGATCAGGGCCGCCGCCGCGACCGGGACCGCGACGAACTCAGCGAGGTAATCGCCCCCGAAGGCCCGGGCCAGCGCGCTTGCCGAAGTCACGCCCGAGGCGACCACCGAGAAGGCGACGAGGAACGCGAGCAAGGGGCTTCCAAACGCCTTCTTGGCGTAGAGCGCGGCCCCGCCCGCGCGAGGGTACTTCGTCGCCAGCTCGGCGTAGGAGCCCGCGGTCAGCGCGGCGAGCAGCAGGGCGACCAGGAACGAGGCCCAGATCGCGCCCCCGACCTCGACGCTCACCTCGCCGACCAGGGCGTAGATCCCGCCGCCGAGGATGTCGCCGAGGATGAAGAAGAAGAGCATCCGCCGCGAAACGACTCGACGCAGGCTCACTCCACCACCCGCAGGGTCGAGGGAACGTCCATGCGCCTGATCCGGCGGGCGCCGAGCAGCGGGGCCACGGCGACGGCGAGGAGGGCGACGCCTGCAGCGACGGCTAGCGAACCGGGCGAGATGTAGGTGACCAGGCCGAGGTCCGGCAACGTCTCGGGAAGCGTCTCGTTCGCCACCCAGCCGACCACGAGGAAGCCGCCCGCGAGGCCGGCGAGGGCGCCGAGGGCGCCGACGATGACGCTCTCTGCCACCGCCAACCCGACCGCCTCGCTCGCGGGAACGCCGAAGGCGAGCATCGTCGCGTTCTCGCGCCGCCGCTCGTCCATGCCGATGCTCGCCGAGTTGAAGGCGATCAGCAGGACCAGCGCCAGGGCGAACACCTCGATCACCCGCAGGACGCCGATGAAGTCGTCGAGGCGCTCGCGCACGAAGTCGGTCGTAGCCGTCGCCCGCTCGACCGAGGCGACGGTCGGGGTGCGAAAGAGCGCGCGGGCGATCTCGGCGTCGCTCGCCCCCGACCCGGGAGCGACCGCAAGCTGGTTGGTCACGCCTGCCATCCCCGCAGCCGCGGCGGCGCTGCGATCGGCGTAGGCGAAGACGCGGAACGGGTTGGGATGGATCCCGCTCACCCGCACCGCGGCCTCGGCGTCGACGAAGCCGTTGCCCCGCCGGCTGGGGTAGGTCAGGGTGAGGCTGTCGCCGACACCGACCCCGAGGTCGTGGGCCGCCTCGGCGGAGATCGCGATCCCCGCTTCGCCCGGCGCCGGCGGCCTGCCCGACTCGATCGTCGGCGCCCAGATCGGGCTGGAGAAGTCGAGCAGGGTGAGCGAGGCCGCGAAGCCGTCCCGCCCCGGCGCCGAGAGGCGCACCGGCAGCGTCAGCTGCGGTTCCACCGCCGCGACGCCCGCAGCCCGTTCGACCGCGCCGGTGGCGGCGCCGGCCGGGTGGAAGCCGTCGAGGGTGACCGTCAGCCGGCGCGGATTGTCCTGGGCGACCTCCGCCTCGCTGCGGTCGACGGTGGCGACGAAGGAGTCGATCAGCCCGACGAAGGCGACGAGCACGCTCAGCACGGCGCCGATCCCGAGCGCCGTCAGCAGGGTCCGGCGCGGCGCTCGCAGGACGTTGCGGAGCGGCAGCTGGGCGATGCTCGAGCCCGGCAGGCGCAGGCGCTTGCCGAGGCCCGCCAGCCCGCTGGAGCGGGCGGAGCGAAAGCCGACCTGGATCGCCTCGACCGGAGAGAGCCGCAGGCCGCGCCAGACCGGGATCGCGGTGGCGACGATCGGCAGCAGCAGGCCGAGCAGCGCGGCGCGAGCGAAGACCGCGGGCTCGAACGGAGTCCGCATCTCGGGCAGCGGCAACAGGTCTTCCAGCACGCCGCGGAAGACCTCCCCCATGAAGAGCCCGAGGGCCAGGCCGAGGACGGTTCCGGCGAGGGCGATCTGCGCTCCGAGCAGCAACGGCCTGATCGCCAGCTCGCGCCTCGGCACGCCCAGCGCCATCCCGATCCCGATCTCCCGCCGCTGCGCCTCGACGATCCGGGTCGCCAGGTTGAAGGCGGCGAGCGCGGCCCCGGCGAGGATCAGCAGGGCGAAGACGTCGAGCAGGCGCTGGTCGCCCTCGGCGTCCTTGTAGAGGATGCGGTGGGCGGGCTCTTCGGCCAGCGTCGTCACCTCGCCGCTGAGCCCGGCGGCGCTGAGGGCGTCGTCCAGTTGCCTCCTCACCCGCGCCGGGTCGACGCCGTCGCGCAGGCGCACGACGGCGTCGTTGACGACCGTCTCCCCGCCCGTCGCCCGCTGCGCGGTCGCGAGCGAGGTGAAGAGGACCGCGAGCTGTGCCTCGGCGCCGCCGAACTCGCCCCCGGCCGGGCGGGTGACGAGGAAGTACTCGGGCGAGCCGCCGACGCCGACGTAGCGCAGCCGCATGCCGCCGGGCAGACGCAGGCTGTCCTCGGCCGGAAGCCGGTGGTAGGCGGCGAAGCTCCTCTCCAGGACCGCGACCGGACGACCCGGGCCGGCGCCGCGCAGCCCCCGACCGGAGTCGACGTAGACGCCGTCGATCGCGGGCTCCCCTCGGGGGAGGGGAGCTCCGACGATCTCCCCCGGCGTCAGCAGCGGCTCCGCTCCGGGCGCCCGGACTTCGACCTGGGTCGGCAGGATCAGCCGCTCCGCCACCCGGGCCACCTGGCGGCTCGCCGCGATCCCGCGAACGAGCCGCCGCAGCGAGCCGGCCGGAGCGTCGGTCCCCTCGGTCAGCGAGACCTCGACGTCGTGTGCGCCCAGGGCGGCGAAGCTGGCGTCGTTGGACGCGACCCGCCAGCGCTCGAGGCTGCCGAGCCCGGAGCTGACCCCGGTGCCGATCGCGATCA
>DASVWY010000031.1:0-6209 GCA_036392975.1 Solirubrobacterales bacterium
CGCCGGCTCCGGCGACAACGCGATCTATGGCATGGGCGGCAACGACACGATCTGCGGTGGCGGCGGCAACGACCGCATCTACGGCGATCGGGGCAACGACACGATCTTCGGCGAGGAGGGCGAGGACACCATCGTCGGCGAGCGTGGCTCCGATGACCTGGACGGTGGCGCCGGCGCCGATCGCATCCTCGGCGAGACCGGCAACGACGAGATCGACGGTGGCGGGGGCGCCGGCGACGAGGTCGATGGCGGCGCGGGCGACGACCGCGTCGATGGGGGCCCGGGCGACTTCGACATCGTCTTCGGCGGCGTCGGCAACGACCGCGTCGACGGCGGCCCCGGCGCCCACGACATCGCCTCCTACAAGGGTGTCGGCGGTCCGGTCTCGGTCGACCTCGGCAGCGGCGCCGTCTCCGGTGCCGAGCAGGAGCATGTGGACGGGATCGAGGACGTGCTCGGCGGCTCGGGCAACGACACCCTGACTGGCTCGCCATCCCCAAACCGCCTCGATGGAGGTCCAGGCAACGATCACCTCTTTGCCGTCGGTGGTGGCGACGAGGCTTTCGGGGGCATCGGCAGCGACGCCTGCTCGGGCGCCTTCGCCGCCGAGACCGCCTGTGGGGCCAAGGGTGGCGGCAACGGCACGGCGGTCGCGATGATCTCCAGCATCACGGGGGCCACCAGCCTTGTCGTCTCGGGCAGCGAGGACGCCGACGATGTGGCGGTCAACTTCACCGGGGACGGCTACTTCCTACAGGGCGGCAACTCGATCGAGGTCGTTCTCGGCGATCCTGAATCGAACGCGTGCGCGCGAGACGAGGCCGCCAACTCGGTCTTCTGTCGCGGCGGCGCCGGCTCGATCCAGGTCTCTCTGAAAGGCGGCAACGACTCCTTCACCGTCGCCGACAGCGTGCCCGCTGAGATCGCGGCGACGATCGACGGTGGCGAGGGCGCCGACACGCTGCGGGGCGGGCGCGGCGCCGACACGATCTACGGCGGCGAGGACCACGATCCCGACGTGCTCGAGGGCGGCGGCGGGGACGACGTCCTCTATGGCGTCAACATCTTCCATCCTCGTCGTGACAGCGGTGCCGCGCACATGTCGGGCGGTGCCGGCGATGACCTGCTGATCGGCGGCCAGCCCTGCGACGGCGACATCTTCGACGGCGGCGCGGGAGACAACGACAGCGCCTCTTTCGCGCGGGTGCGAAACAGCGGCACGAACGTCAAGGCGACCATCGGCGGCGCGGTGCTCGACCCCGATGTGGGTGACTGCAACGCGGGTCGCATCGAGAACAGCGTCGAGAAGATCGAGGGCTCGCCCGGCGACGACATCTTGATCGGCAACGACAGCTCCAACACCTTGCTCGGCCGCGGTGGCAATGACGCCCTCGACGGGCGGGGCGGCTTTGATCGCTGCATCGAGGGCGGAGGTAGCGACCGCCTGAGCAATTGCGAGTTCGATTCCTGGCGGACCCCGATGCGCAAGCGCATCCGCTGAGGCTCAGCGACTCGCCCCTGCGGCGTCCGGGGGTTGGCCCCCCAGCTCACCGGCCAGCCGCCGTCTGCGAGTTGCCTGGCCGATCCGCAGCAGTGGCTGCTTCGCACCGCGAGGTCGTCGAGCTGACCGAGGTAGGTCGCCCTCCCTTGCTCGGGTTCAAGGCGATAAAAGTCGACGATCGCGGCTCGGGCGGGACCCCCGACCCGCCTCAGGTCGGCCGTTTCCGGAACGTAGGAGCCGACCAGGAAGTTGCCGGAGTTCAGCTCGCGGAGCTCGTGTCCGTCATTCCTGACATCTATCCGATCACGCGAGCGCTCTGCGCCGCAACATTGGCGGGACCAAAAGGTTCTGCTTGTAGGGGCCTCGACCGAAGAGAGGCGGGGTGGATCGTCGATGAAGAAAGCCGTCTCCCTCATAGTCCTCGCGTTTCTGGTGGCGCTTCCAGCGTTTGGTCAAGCCAAGCCCAAGACCTACAACGTTCTCGTGGCCGGTGGCTCTGAGCAGAACATGATCCACATCTGGCTCACGCCCGACGGCCGCAGCTACGTGATCGAATCGCTGGTGCAGCTCGAAGTCGGCGGCACGATCTGCGTCAACCCGGAAGGGGCGCCGAACGAGCTGATCTGCGAAGCGTCGCTGATCGGCAGCTTCGAGGTGAACTCGGGCGAAGGTGACGACGTGGTCTCGGTCGCCGGGGGCGTTGCCGTCCCCGTCACTCTGAGGGGCGGAGCCGGCGACGACGTCCTGGTCGGCGGTGCCAGCGGCGACAAACTGGTCGGCGGATCAGGCAACGACAAACTGGTCGGTCGCAGCGGCCCGGATTGGCTCTACGGCGGTGCCGGCGACGATCGGCTGATCGGCGGGCGGGGCGAGGACGTCTGCCGCGGCGGGGCCGGCGGCGATGCGGTCAACTCCTGCGAGAGGCGCAAGGAAATTCCGTAGGCGCCCTGCTCACTGGTGAAGGCCGGGTATCGGGCTGCCGTTCCTCCTCAGCCTGCAGTTGGTCGCAGGCGGATCGATCGGATCGGTGATCGCCCGCCCGCTGGGCCGGTTGCGACCGCACTGAATCGCGCCGTCGCGGACGCCGTCGCGAGCGTCGACGATGTCCTCGCCTCCGCGACCGTAGAAGCTGTCTTCGCCGGGCTGGCCGAGCATCATGTTCGGCCCGGCGTCGCCGATCAGCACGTCGTTGTCGAAGGAGCCCTCGATGTTCTCGATGCTGCGCGCGAGGCCGACCCGGCGGCAGCCGCGGATCGCGTCGATCCAGGCGGCGCCCTGGGCGAGGGAGATGTAGAGGGTTCCGGGGTGGGCCTGGGTCTCGGCGAAGGAGGCGTTGTCGCGGCCGGGTCCGCCGACCAACGCCCCACCCGCGCAGCCGCTCCCGGCCGCGAGCAGATCGCCGTGTGCGCCTCCGTAGAGGAAGGTCGGTCCCGGCAGGCCGCCGATCAGCCCGTCGGCGCCGGGACCGCCGTAGATGCGATCGGCGCCGGGGCCGGACTCGATCAGGTCGTCCTCGGGTCCGCCTTGGATCCGGTCGTTCCCACGGCCGCCGCCAATGCGAACGCTGCCCGCCGAGGCAAGCGAGCCTTCCACGCGGAGCCTGTCGTCGCCCGGCCCGAGATCGGCCATCACCCAGCGAGCCGGGCCTTCGGGATCGCAGATCGCCTGCTTGGGGTCGCTGCTGGGCCTGGTGCAGCCATCGCCGAGGGCGATGCCGGCGGCGGCGAACACGCCGAAGAGACCCCTGGCCTCGTCGTAGGCGACGGTGAGAACATCGCTGCCGTCGCCGCCGACGAATGCGAGCCCGCCTCCGCCGCCCTGCACCCTGTCGATCTCGACGTAGGCGGAGGCATTCGGTGCCTTCTCCGGACCGCAGGAATGGCGAATCGGCCCGCCCTTGCAGCGGTCGTGGCCCTGGGCTCCTTCGAGCGAGTCGATACCGCCGCTGCCGAGCAGCCGATCGTCCCCGGCGCCGCCGTCGATGAAGTTCTGCCCGCCTTCGCCGATCAGGGTGTCGGCGAAGGCGGAGCCCTGGATGCTCTCGAAGCGAAAGAGCCGGTCGCGGCCATCGCCTCGAGCCTTGTGGGCGCGCAGCGAGACCCAGACCCCGCTGCCGCTCCGGCCCGCGACGGCGGTGGCGAAGGAGGCGATGTCGCCCGCTCCCGAGCCACCGTCCATCCGGTCCCAGCCGTAGTCGCCGCGGACCAGGTCTTCGTCGCCTGGGCCACCGTTGACGAAGTCGATCCCGAGCCCACCCGCTGCTTCGTCGCGGTCTCCCGGCCCTCCCAGCACCTCGTCGTCGCCGAGGTCGCCGATCACCCGGTCCCCGTCGCCGGGGCCGCCGTCGAGCACGTCGTTGCCGCGACCGCCGTGGATCAGGTCGGCGCCGGGCCCACCGCAGATCAGGTCGTTGCCGAGGCCGCCGAGGATCGTGTCATCGCCGGGGCCGGCCAAGATCACGTCTCGCCCGGGAGTGCCCCGCAGCGTGTCGTCGCCTTCGGTGCCGATGATCTTCGCGAGCCGCCCGTGGCAGCGCAGCGGCTCGGATTCCTCTGCGGCGGCGACCGCCTGCGCGACGAGCGCTAAGCCCAGCAGGGCGAGCCCGGCCACGATCCCCCATCCCCGCTCGCTCACGTGCGGGCGGCCGTTCGCGGCACGCTCGAAGAGCGCTTGGCTCATCTGTGAGCGGCCGGCGTTGTGGAGGCAGACGAAGAGTGCGTTTGCCATCGTCGCCCTTAGCTCGGCTTGCGGGCGCGGATGATCGCCGAGCCGGCGCAGTCGTGGACCCGGTGGGTCTCGCCGATTTCGACGTCCTCCAGGCCGGCGTCAAGCAGCGCCCGCTCGAACTCGTGCCGCGTCAGCGCCCCGGCGATGCAGCCCGTCCACTGCGCCATGTCGGCGCGCGTAGCCTCGTCCATGTCCTCGTCGGCGATCACGTCGGAGACGGCGAAACGCCCGCCCGGTTTCAGGACCCGCGCCGCCTCGGCCAGCACGCGCGGCTTGTCCCCGGAGAGGTTGATCACGCAGTTGGAGATCACCACGTCGACCGAGGAGGCGGGGAGGGGGATCGCCTCGATCTCCCCGCGCAGCCACTCGACGTTCTCGACTCCGGCCTTGCGCTGGTTCTCGCGCGCCAGCGCCAGCATCTCGTCGGTCATATCGAGCCCATACGCCTTGCCGTTCGGGCCGACCCGCTTGGCGGAGAGCAGCACGTCGATCCCGCCGCCCGAGCCGAGGTCGAGGACGGTTTCCCCGGCGCCCAGCTCGGCGACGGCGGTGGGGTTGCCGCAGCCAAGCGAGGCCATCGTCGCCGTGTCGGGAAGCTCGCCGCGCTCGCCCTCGTCGTAGAGGCCGGCGCCGAAGACCTCGGCTTCCTCGTCGCTGAGGACGGTGCCGGTTCCGCAGCACGAGGCGCTGTCCTCGGCACAGGCGGTGACGCTTTCGGCGGCCGCGGCGTAGCGGGACTTGACGGCCTCGCGGATCTCCTCGCCCTCGCTCTGCCCGGTCGAGCAGCCGCAGCTCAAGGACTCTGGCTCGCAGCACTCGGCCTTCCCGGAGGGCCTGCAGCAGTCGGCCTGCTGCTCGGGGGGACAGCAGGTCGAGGTCGCGGCGTCGTCGGTGGATTCGGTCAGCTCAGCCATGCGGAGAACTCCTCCAGGGACTCGGGGATCACGTAGTAGTAGGCCCACAGCCCGCGCCTCTCGGAGCCGACGATGCCGGCTTCGCGCAGCTTCTTGAGGTGATGGGAGACGGTGGGCTGGGAGAGGTCGAACAGGGGCACCAGCTCGCAGACGCAGACCTTGCCCGCGTGCTTTCGCAGGACGTCCACGAGCTGAAGGCGGATCGGGTCGCCGAGCGCCTTGGCAATGGTCGCGATGCGCTCGGCCTGCTCGCGCGCCACGTCGGGATAGACGACCGGCTCGCAACAGGGCTCCCCGGCGGGGCGCTTGGTCTTGGGGGCGAACTCCAGATCGACGGCCATCTATTTACATATATCTATTGAAATCACGTTTGTCAATACATAGGATCGCGCCGGATGAATCCCGCCCCGCTGTCCCGCCGCCTCTTCGCCGAGTTCCTCGGCTCCGCGTTCCTCGCCGCCACGGTGGTCGGCTCGGGGATCGCGGCGGCACAGCTCTCGCCGGGCGACACCGGCCTGCAGCTCCTCGAGAACGCGGCGGCGACTGCGGCGGGCCTCTTCACCTTCATCCTCATGTTCGGCCCGGTTTCCGGAGCCCACTTCAACCCGGTCGTCTCGTTGGTCGACGCCGCCTTCGGTGGGCTGCGTTGGCGCCACGCCTTCGCGTACATCCCGGCCCAGGTCGCCGGCTGCATCGCCGGGGCGATCGCCGCCAATCTGATGTTCGACCTCTCGACAGTGAGCATCGCGACCACCCACCGCGCCTCGCCCTCGCACCTGTTCGCCGAGGTGATCGCCACCCTCGGCCTCCTGTTGGTGATCTTCGCCCTGGCGCGCAGCGGGCGCGGCAACCTGGCGCCGGCCGCGGTCGGCGCCTACATCGGCTCGGCCTACTTCTTCACCAGCTCGACCAGCTTCGCCAACCCGGCGATCGACGTGGGGCGAATGTTCTCCGACACCTTCGCCGGTATCGCCCCGGCCTCGGTACCCGCCTTCATCGTCGTGCAGCTGCTGGGTGGGGTGGTGGGGATCGCGTTGATTCGCGGGCTCTATCCCGATCTCGCTGCT
>DASVWY010000032.1:0-2369 GCA_036392975.1 Solirubrobacterales bacterium
GAGAACTGCGGACCGCCCTCCCACGAAGCGCTGACGACGGCGCCGCCGCGCGACCGCGTGCCGGCGTACGAAGACATCGACAACATCTTGAGGGTCGAGTTCCAGGGGGCCTCGAACGATGGCTCGCGGGCGATCTTCGTCGCCAACGACGACCTCGAAGGGACGACGGCGCCCGACATAGCCGAGAGCTCCGGCTTTGACGCCGAGAGGACGCAGCTCTACGAACACGTTGCGGGCGAGGGCCTGCGGTTCGTCTGCATCCTGCCGAACGGCAACGAGCTGGAAGAGGCCTGCTCGGCGGGAACCCGGTTGGGGGCTACCCAGGAGGTCAACAACCGCTTGTCGAACGTCGATGACGCGATCTCAGCCGATGGCGGGCGGATCTTCTGGACCGCGGGGGAAGCCGGGGTCGGCAACGGCGTCGGCAGGATCTTCCTCAGCGAAGGGCCGGGACCGAGCTCGCAGGTCTCGGGAACGGTCTCCACCGAACCCGCCTTCTTCTGGGGGGCGGCCGAGGACGGCTCGAAGGCGGTCTTCTCCTTCACCGCCGGTCCTCTCAAAGAAGACCTCTACGAATTCGACGTGGCGACGCAAACCCCGCAGCTGATCGCAAAAGGGGTGCAGGGCGTGATGGGGATGAGCGAGGACGCCTCGCGGATCTACCTGGCCTCGACGAAAGCGCTCGAGGGGGGCGCGGTGGAAGGACAACCGAACCTCTACTTCTATGAGGCAGCCGAAGGAGGCGGGCCGGGACAGTTCGAGTTCATCGGAACGCTCTCCGCCGCGGAATCGCTGGGGCTCTTCCCGATCTCCCCGAATCCGAGCCGGCGTACCTCCCGGGTCAGCCCCGACGGCGCCCACGCCGCCTTCACCTCCAAAGTCCCGCTGACCGGCTACGACAACACCGACGCGACGAGCGGCAAACCCGACACCGAGGTCTTCCTCTACGACGCCGACGAGGAGACCCTGGTGTGCGTCTCGTGCAACCCGACCAACGCCCGTCCCTCGGGCTCGGGCGGGGTGGCGGCGACGCTGCCACCGTGGGAGCGCTCGCTCTACGCCTCGCGCCTTCTCTCCGACGACGGGGAGCGCGTCTTCTTCGAGAGCTTCGAGGCCCTCGAGCTGCGCGACACCAACGGCGCCCAGGACGTCTACCAGTGGGAGGCCGAAGGCTCGGGCGACTGCAACGCCAACGAGGCGACCTTCAGCGAGAAATCGGGCGGCTGCGTCGAGCTGATCTCTTCGGGGGAGAGCTCCAAACCCTCGATCTTCCTCGATGCCAGCCGCAGCGGCGACGACGTCTTCTTCACCACGTTGGCGAGCCTCGTGCCACAGGACTTCGGCCTGGTCGACGTCTACGACGCGCGTGTGGCAGGCGGCTTCCCGCCGCCGCCAAGTCCCAGGCCGCCCTGCGAAGGCGAGGCCTGCCAGAGCCCGCCCCCGCCCCCAGCTGACCCGACCCCCGCCAGCACCCTGCCCAGCGCCGGCAACCCGAAACCCAACAAACGCTGCCCGAAGGGCAAGCGCCTCGTCAAACGCGGCGGCAAGGCGCGCTGCCTAAAGAGGAAACAAAGGCGCCACAACCGCCGCGGAAGGCCTCGACGATGAGGAGAGCGATTCTGTTCCTCCTCACGGCAGTGCTCGGCTCGGCGCTTGCCGCCACCCCCGCGCAGGGCGCCTTCGGCCTCAACGGCCTCGAGGTCGAGTTCCTGACCGAGGCCGGCGATCTCGAGCGCCAGGCCGGAAACCATCCCTTCGAGATGGGAACGGCCTTCAACCTCAACACGATCGAAGAACGCGGCGGCGGCCAATACATCGACGGGGCGATCCGCGATCTGGACATCGAGCAGGCGCTCGGCTTCGCCGGCAACCCGAGTGCGGTGCCGCGCTGCACGACGCTCGAGTTCCTCGACCGCAGCGGCGGCGTCAACAACTGCGCCGACAGCTCCGCGATCGGCTTCACCAGCGGGCAGATCGCAAGCTACGGCAACATCGCCTCCTTCGACCCGGTCCCCGTCTACCTGCTCGAGCCCGCGCCCGGCACCGCCGGCAAGATCGCCTTCTGGGTGCAGGACGTGCCGATCGCCGTCGACCTCGGCCTCACCCAGGCCCCGCCCTACCGAGTCTTCGCCAAGCTGCAAAACATCCCCGGCGTGGTGGAAGTCGTCTCCGCCCAGCTCACCGCCTGGGGCAACCCGGCCGACCCCGACCATGACACCGAGCGCGGCCGCTGCCGGGAAACCTTCGCCCTCGACAGCTGCCCCGCCAACATCGCCGAGAAGCCCCTGATCACCCTGCCGCGGCGCTGCAGCGGTCCCCTTCAGACCCTGTTTCGCGCGATCCCCTGGTGGACCGGCGATCCGCTCGCC
>DASVWY010000033.1:0-6009 GCA_036392975.1 Solirubrobacterales bacterium
GACGGCGGCCGCCTCTTCTTCAACAGCTACGAGGGCCTCGTCCCCAACGACACCAACGGCGCCACGGACGTCTACCAGTGGGAGGCGCCGGGCTCGGGCAGCTGCACGAAAGAAAGCTACGCATACCAGGCCGCAAACGGCGGCTGCATCCACTTGATCTCCTCGGGGGAGAGCCCCGCCGACTCGGAGTTCCGAAACGCCAGCGCCGACGGTCGCGACGTCTACTTCATCACCGAATCGAGCCTGCTGCCCCAGGACCCGGGCCTGATCGACCTCTACGACGCCCGTGTCGGCGGCGGCTTCTCCCAGCCCACCGAGCGGGCCGCCTGCGAAGGCGAAGCCTGCCAGGGCTCGCCCCCGCCCCCCCTCGACCCGACCCCCGCCTCGACCTCCTACCGCGGTCCCGGCAACCTCGCCCCGGGCGGCTCCAAAGCCCGCTGCCCCAAGGGCAAGCGCAGGGTTGCTCGCAAAGGAGGGACGCGCTGCGTCAAACGGGGCAAGCGGAGAAGCCGGCAGCGAAAAGCCAACCACGAGCGGAGGCAAAGCCGATGAAGCGCCTGATCTCGACCCTCGCGATCCTCGCCGTCGGCGCCCTCTGGGCGCCGGTGGGAGCCCAGGCGAGCTTCGGCCTCTACGGCTTCGATATCTCCTTCAGAAACGCCGACGGCACGTCCGCCACCCAGGCCGGCTCCCACCCCTACGCGATGAGGCTCTCCGTCGGGGTCAACTTCAGCGGCGAAGGCCAGGCGGCGATGCCCGACGGCCGCCTGCGCGACCTGGCGCTGAGGCCGCCGCCGGGCTTCGTCGGCGACGCCACCGCCTACCCGCGCTGCCCGACGCTCGACTTCCTCACGATCGGCGAAGGCGGGCCCTCCTGTCTGCTCGACACCGTGGTCGGCATCACCGCCAACTCCTTCGGCGAGCCGGGTGTTTGGGCCGCCACGCCGGTCTTCAACCTGCCGCCGCCCCCCGGCGTCCTGGTGCGGCTCGGCTTCAACATCTACAACACCGTCAACGTGATCGTCGACGTCGGCATCGATCAGAGCCCCCCCTACGGTGCGCTCGGGGCGACCCGCAACACCTCCGAGATACTCGAGGTCTACGGCAACGTGACCGAGCTGTGGGGAGTCCCCTCCGACCCCGGCCACGACGAGCTGCGCGGCAAATGCGGCTTCGATAACTCAGTCTCCCTGCCCCCCGGCGACCTCGGCTTCGAGTTCGAGAACACCTCGGGCGAAACCTGCCCGGTGCCCGACAACCCAAGGCCCTTCCTGACGGTGCCCGGCAACTGCACCGGAGCGCCGGTGAGCAGCTACGAGGTGCTCTCCTGGGAAGGTGACAAAGATGCGGGCTCCTCGGTCAACCGCGACCCCGGAGGCAATCCCCTGCCGCTGAGCGGCTGCGGCAAGCTCGGCTTCAAACCCGCGATGAGCGCCAGGCCGACGACCGAGTCGGCCGAGAGCGGCAGCGGCATCGACTTCAGCCTCGAGATCAAAGACGAAGGCCTGACCAGCGTCGCCGGATTGGCCCAGTCCGAGGTGAAGGAAGCCGTTGTGACCCTGCCCGAGGGGATGACGATCAACCCCTCGATCGCCGAAGGCCTGGGGATCTGCACCCCCGCCGAGCTTGCCAGGGAGAGCGCCGTCTCCTCCCCCGGCTCGGGCTGCCCCGACGCATCGAAGATCGGCATCGTGCGGGTTGACACCCCGCTCCTGAGCGAGCCGGTGAGCGGCTCTGTCTTCCTGGCCCAGCAGGACGATCCGGCGACCACCGCGCCGGGAGCCGAGAACCCCTTCGACACGATGATCGCCTTCTACGTCGTGATCCAGAGCCCCAAGCTCGGACTCTCGGTCAAGGTGCCGGCGAAGATCGCCCCCGACCCGAGGACCGGGCAATTGATCGTGACCGTCGAAGACGTCCCCCAGCTGCCCTTCAGCCGCTTCAACCTGCGCTTTCGCGAGGGGCTTCGCTCACCGCTGATCACCCCGCCGGCCTGCGGCACCTACACCACCGTGGCCGAGCTGACCCCCTGGGCCGATCCGAGCAAACCGCTCAGCGTCGCCTCCCCCTTCAAAGTCACCTCGGGGGTCGGCGGAGGCCCCTGCCCACCAGGAGGGGTGCCTCCCTTCGCCCCCGACTACGAAGCGGGCTCGATCAACAACAACGCCGGCGCCCACTCCCCCTTCTACATGCGCCTCATCCGCCACGACGGCGAGCAGGACATGACCAAGTTCTCCTCGGTCCTGCCCCCTGGCGTGGTCGGCTCGCTGCGCGGGGTTGAGAAATGCCCGGATGCGGCCGCCGGGGCGGCGAGGGAGAAGACCGGTCGCCAGGAGCTCGCCTCTCCGAGCTGCCCGGCCAACGCCAAGATCGGCCGCACCCTGGCCGGCGCCGGAGTCGGCGGCGGGCTCGTCTACGTCCCCGGCCACGTCTACCTAGGCGGCCCCTACAAAGGCGCGCCCTTAAGCGTGATCGCGATCACCCCCGCGGTCGCCGGACCCTTTGACGGCGGCACCGTCGTCGTCAGGGAGGGCCTCGACCTCAACCCGATCACCGCAGAAGTCGAAGTGGACGGCGCCGCCTCTGACCCGATCCCACACATCTTGAACGGCATCCCGCTGAAGATGCGAGACCTGCGCGTCTACGTCGATCGCGAGAACTTCATCCTCAACCCGACGAGTTGCGATCCCTCAAGCGCCAAAGCGACCCTCTTCGGCAGCTATCTAGACGTCTTCAGCCCGGCCGACGACGTCCCGGTCGACCTCTCAGCCCGCTACCAGGCGGCCAGCTGCCTCAACCTCCCCTTCAAGCCGCGCCTTGCCCTCAACCTAAAGGGAGGCATCAAACGAGGTGGGCATCCGGGTCTGAAAGCGATCTTCACGCCAAGACCCGGCGACGCCAACACCAGCGCCGCCAGGGCGACCCTGCCACGCTCGGCCTTCCTCGACCAGGCGCACATCAGAACGATCTGCACCAGGGTCCAGTTCGCCGCAGAACAGTGCCCGCCGGGCTCTGTCTACGGCTTCGCCAAAGCCTGGACGCCGCTTCTTGATGAGCCCTTTGAAGGACCGGTGATCCTCAGGTCCTCCGATAACAAGCTGCCCGACCTGGTCCTCGCCCTGAAAGGCATCGTCGACATCAACGTCGTCAGCCGCATCGATTCAAAGAACGGCGGCATCCGCAACACCTTCGACGTCATCCCCGACGCCCCGGTCTCGAAATTCGTCCTCACCCTGCAGGGCGGGAAAAAGGGCCTGATCGTCAACTCCAGGGACCTCTGCAAAGGCAGGATCTCGCGGGCCGATATCCGCTTCACCGCTCACAACGGGCGGGTCGCCAACCTGCGGCCGAAGCTTCAGCCGCAGTGCGGGGGCAAGCGGAAGGGGCGTTAGACGGACGGAACGGGTACCGCGATCACCGCGAGCCCATCGAGGCGCCGAAGTTGTCGGGGTTGCACGTATAGACGGGTGGGTCGTTGGCGAGCGCGATTGCGGCGATCATCACGTCATAGGTGCGCGCGGCCGCCTTCCTTCCCGAGCGTCTGAGCGAGGCCGCGACCCCTCCGAACGCACGGGCATCGGCGTCGAATGGGAGCGCGGTGAAGTCGGCCTCCGGTAACGGCCGTGATCAATGGCTCAGGCGCCAGCGGCTCAGTAGGGCCTCTGCCGATAGCGAAGGGCGTACCGGCCTTAGCTCGGCCACGGCCCTGCCGGAACGAGTGTTCGTGATCTGCTCCCCACGCGCGGCACGATCGACGATTCGTCGCCATGGTCAGGCAGCTCGCAAATGCTCACCGTACCCATGGGACATCCGCATCACGCGTAACCGCAGAGCCGCGTCGACAAGGCAGAAACAGCAGAGTGCGAATGGCGGCGCCCGGCGCGCGCCGCCACCGCCGGGGCTATTCGAGTTTGCCGATCTTGAAGATTTTGGTGCCGCAGTCGGGGCAGACGCCTTGAATCGCCGGGCGACCGTTCTTCATCGTCACCTGTTTGGCGTCTTTGATCTCGACCTTCTTGCGCTCTTTGACGCAGTAACCCTCAGGCATGAGGTCTCCTTTCGCTGCCACGGTGGGCGGGCTCCCGCGCTGTGCGCGAGGTGGATGGCGGCAATCTAGCCGAGAGGGGGGACGACTGCGCCTGACAGCGTGCGAATCCGCACGAAGTGCCTCATTCGTTTTCTTCGGCGCTTTTCCGTTCTTTGGCCCGTTCGATCAGTTCCTGCAGTTTCGTCCGGCCCTCGGGGGCGGTCCCGAGCCCGCCTCCGCCCGCGCCTCCGCTCGACCCATCGACATCGGGACTCTCCCCCGAACCTCCGCCCGCCTCCGAAGCGCGGCCGCCGTCCAGCCGCTCGACCTCCGCCTCCAGCGCGTTCAATTCGGCTTCGAGCTGGGTCACGCTTGCCTGGCCGGCGACGCTGCCCGTGCCGGCCTGCCCTTCGAGGCGCTCCTGCAGCTCCCGCACGTCGCCCTCGCTGACCGCGTCCTCGCGCGTGTCGACGGCGAGGTAGATCGCGGCGCCGGCGCCGCCGATCGCGATCGTCGCCAGGACCAGGAAGACACGGGTGCGCATACCCAGCTTGCGCTCCACCTCTCCGATCCAGGCACGCAGTCCGTCGAGCGGCATGGCGTAAACCTATTGCACTCGTCGTCGTCCCGGACGCGTCGAAGCGCGGCGCGCCGCCCGCGATGGCGCGGTCAAATACCCTCCGGTCAGCAAGTTTCCCACCACCTCGCCAAGGAGATGCCGCGCATGCCCGATGCAGTGATCGTCGATACCGTCCGCACGCCGATCGGCCGTGCCTTCAAGGGCTCGCTCGCCGGCCTGCGCCCCGACGAGATGGGCGCCTACGTGGTCGACCAGCTGCTCGAGCGCAACCCCGAGGTCGACCCGGCCACGGTCGAGGACCTCTTCTGCGGCTGCGGCATGCCGCAGGGCCTGCAGGCCTTCAACATCGGCCGCATCGTCTCGCTGCTCTCCGAGCAGCTGCCGCAGACCGTCAACGGCGTCACCATCTCCCGTTACTGCTCCTCCAGCCTCGACGCGATCCGCCACGCGGGCAATGCGATCAAGGCCGGCGAGGGCGACGTCTACGTCGCCGCCGGGATCGAGTGGGTTAGCCGCTACAACGAGCGCACCGAGCCGGCCGGCGCCGACGACCAGAACCCGAAGCTGCAGGGCAACGACGGCCAGCCCAACGCCTACATCGAAATGGGCAAGACCGCGGTCAACGTCGCCGAAAAATACGAGGTCAGCCGCGCCGACATGGACAAGTTCGCCCAGCGCTCGCAGGAACTGGCGGTCCGCTCGCAGGAGGATGGCTTCTTCGACCGCGAGATCGTGCCGGTGACGCTGCCGGACGGGACCGAGGTCAGCAAGGACGACGGGCCGCGCGCCTCCTCGACCCTGGAGAAGCTGAGCCAGCTGGAGGAGTCCTTCGGCGGCGGTGGCGTCACCGCCGGCAACTCCTGCCCGCTCAACGACGGCGCCGCCGCGGTGCTGTTGATGAGCGACACCAAGGCCAAGGAGCTGGGCCTGACCCCGCGCGCCCGCATCGTCACCGCCGCCACCTGGGGCAACGAGCCGGAGTACATGGGCGTCGCCCCGATCGGCGCGATCAAGAAGGTGCTCGACCGGGCCGGGATGAAGATCGACGACGTCGACACGGTCGAGCTGAACGAGGCCTTCGCCGCCCAGGTGATCCCGATCATGGACGAGTGCGACATCCCGCTGGAGAAGCTCAACACCCACGGCGGTGCGATCGCCCTCGGCCACCCCTTCGGGATGACCGGCGCCCGCATCATGGGCACCCTGCTCAACGTGATGGAGACCGATGACCATCAGGTCGGCCTGGAGACGATGTGCGTCGCCGGGGGGCAGGGCAAGGCGATGATCGTCGAGCGGGTTTAAGCGCGATCTAGGGAGCCAGGCCCCGGGAGGGGGTTCCGCTTAACTTTTTCGTGAGCGGCTGAGGCCGTCCGAGATTGCTGGCGGCGAAAAAGTACAAGAC
>DASVWY010000034.1:0-5779 GCA_036392975.1 Solirubrobacterales bacterium
AGTCGCCGTCTGGGGGGTGAGGCCGACGTGGCCCATCACCGGGATGCCGGAGCGCACGATCGCCCGTGCCCGCTCCACCGAGATGCCCCCGGCCTCGAGCTTGACCACCTGGCAACCGGTCTCCTTGACCAGGCGCTGGGCGCTCTGCACGGCCAGCTCGTTGCTCGCCTCGTAGCTGCCCATCGGCATGTCGCCGACCATCAGCGGCGTCTTCAGGCCACGGCGAACGGCCTTGCCGAGCATGATCATCTCGTCCATCGAGACCGGCTCGGTGCCGGGGTAGCCAAGCACGACCATCGCCGCGGTGTCGCCGACGAGGACGAGGTCGACGCCGGCCTCCTCGGCGACGCGGGCCGAGGGGTAGTCGTAGGCGGTGACCATCACGATCGGCTCGCCGACCGTCTTCATCTGGGCCAGGCGGGGCAGCGTCACCGGCTGGCGATCGGCCGGCGGTGGCGCCGTGTGGGAGCGGCCGCCGGAGCTCATGAGGCGATCCCGGGCTCGCCCGCAAGCAGCACCTCGGGGTGGCTGTCGACGGCGACGATCTCGTTCTGCTCGCCGACGTGGACGACGACCGGCGAGTAGGACTCGAGGTCGCGCTCGTCGTAGGCCCCGAACGAGGCGACGATGATCTTGTGGCCGGGCCGGGTCAGGTGGGCGGCGGCGCCGTTGACCTGCATCGTGCCGGAGCCCGGCTCGCCGTCGATCACGTAGGTGACGAAGCGGGCGCCGTTGTCGATGTCCCAGACGTGAACCTGCTCGTTGGTGATCAGGTCCGCGCTGGCCATCAGCTCGGTGTCGACCGTGATGCTGCCGATGTAGTCGACGTCGCAATCGGTCACCGTCGCGCGGTGGATCTTGGACTTCAGCATCTGCCTCTGCATCAGGGTCGCGCCTCTCTCTCGCCTTTTACGTGCCGACGGGCCTCAAACGTCCGGGATTTGGACGTTTGAGGCCCGTCGGCGGGAAGTTCGGGGTGGATCACGATGTTGTCGATCAGACGGGCGTCGCCGACGCGGGCGGCGACGGCGACGAGGACGGGACTGCCGCTCACCCCGGCGACAGGCATTAGGTCCTCGGGATCGCGTGCCTCCAGGTACTCGGGCTCGATCCCGGCGGCGGCCAGCTCGCGGCGGCCTGCCTCCAGGCCCGTGGCCAGCGACGCGGCGCTCGCCTCGCGCTCGACCGCGTGCAGCGCCCGCGAGAGCGCCGCCGCCCGCTCGCGGTCCGCCGGCGCCAGGTAGGCGTTGCGGGAGCTCATCGCCAGGCCGTCGGGCTCGCGCACGATCGGCAGCGCCTCGATCCGGACCGGGAAGTCGAGGTCGCGGACCATGCGACGGATCACCGCGACCTGCTGGGCGTCCTTCTGGCCGAAGTAGGCGATGTCGGGCTGCACCGCGTTGAAGAGCTTGGCGACGACCGTGGCGACGCCGCGGAAGTGCTCCGGCCCGCGCCGGGAGGGGTCGCCGCAGAGCACCTCGGCCAGCCCACCCACTTCGACCTGCGTCGCGAAGCCCTCCGGGTACACCTCCTCGACCGGCGGCGCCCAGATCAGGTCGACCCCGGCCTCGGCGGCAAGCTCGGCGTCGCGGCGCTCGTCGCGCGGGTAGCGCTCGAAGTCCTCGCCGGGTCCGAACTGGGTCGGGTTGACGAAGAGGCTCATCACGACGACGTCGCACTCGGCGCGGGCGGCGCGCAGGAGCGAGAGGTGGCCCTCGTGCAGGTAGCCCATCGTCGGCACCAGGCCGATCGAGCGGTCGCAGGCGCGCGCCTCGGCCAGCGCTTCGCGCAAAGCGGACTTCGCGCGGAGCACGGCCACGCCGGTTTCTGCACGTGCGGGAATCGTCGTCACTGAGTTCATTCGGGGTCCATGCCCTTGGGGGGTCACGGCCTCGGCACAAGTATAGGCACGCCCGTTAACGCTTCCGTGACATTTTCACACCACGGCACACGCCGACTGCGGGATTGACCACGCTATAGCCAGGTCGATCCCGCAGTCAGCGGCGAAACTCGATCTCGCGTAGCACTCGTGCGGGCGCGCCAGCGGCGATCGTGCCCGGCGGCAGGTCGCTCGTGACGACGGAGTTCGAGCCGATCACGCAGCGCTCGCCAATCGTGACGCCGCTCGTCACCACGCAGTTGACGCCGAACCAGCAGTTGTCGCCGATGCGCACCGGCCCCTTGCTGGTGAAGCCCTGCCACGTGATCGGCGTGTCGGGATCGTCGAAGCGATGATCGGCGTCGCCGACGAAGCAGCCGTTGGCGAACATCGTGTGGTCGCCGATCTCGATCGACTCGAAGGCGGCGAGCATGGTGTTGCGGTTGAGGAAGCAGCCCGCGCCGATCGAGATCCGCGCCGCGGGCGCGAGGGTCAACCAGCAGCCCGGCTCGAGCAGGGTTCCCGGCCCGATCTTCAGCCGGCCCTCGTCGAGCGCCTCCAGCACCTCGCCCTCGATCGGGCGACGAACGAAGAAGCCGCCGCGTGCCGCGTGGCGGGCGATGCGCCAGCGCCGCAGCAGCCGGCCGTTGCGCTCGTACCAGCGCCGCTTCGCCCACCACAACCTCCAACCGGCTCGCTCGGCCACGCGGCCAGCATTCCAGATCGTCAGGCGCGCATAGACTCAGCGGCGTGTCCGAGCTGCGCGGCGGCATCGACCTCGGCGGGACGAAGATCCAGACGGTGGTCGTGGACGCCGCGGGTGCCGTGGTCGGCGAGACGCGACGGCCGACGCCAACCACCGGCGGTCCCGCCGAGATCGCTCAGGCACTGGTGGAGGCAATGCGCGAGGCCGCCGCGGCCGCCCAGGCGAAGCCCGAGGAGCTGGCCGGGGTTGGGGTCGGGTCGCCAGGCGATGCCGACGGCGAGACCGGCATCGTCTCCACTGCCCGCAACCTGCCCGGCTGGGAAGGCAGCTTCCCGCTCGGCGAGACCCTGGCCGACGCTCTCGGAACGCAGGTCCGGATCGGCAACGACGTCCAGGTCGCGGTAGAAGGCGAGTACGAGCTCGGAGCCGGCAAGGAGTTCGCCTCCCTGCTCGGGGTCTGGTGGGGAACCGGGGTTGGCGGCGGCATCGTCCTCGACGGCAAGCCGTGGCTCGGCCGCGGCGCCGCCGGCGAGATCGGCCACATCGTCGTCAAGCGCGATGGCGCCCGCTGCCCCTGCGGCCGCCGAGGCTGCATGGAGGCCTACGCCGGCCGCGCCGCGATGGAAGCCGAGGCGCGCCGGCGCCACGAGGAGGGGGACAAGACCGACCTCTTCGAGTTGATGCAAAAGCACGGCAAACCCCGCCTGACCAGCGGCATCTGGGAGCGGGCGATCGACCACGGCGACCATCTCGCCACCAAGCTGATCGAGCGGGCGATCGAGGCGCTCGGAACGGGAGTCGCGTCGGCCTGCAACGTCCTCGACGTCGAGGCTGTGATCCTCGGCGGCGGTCTCGGCACCCGCTTCGGCGAGCGCTGCATGGAGGCGCTGGCGGCGGAGATGGGCAAGCACCTCTTCGTCGACGAACGCCCGCCGGCGCTCCGAGTCGCCGCCCTGGGCGATCTCGGCGGCGCCATCGGCGCCTCGCTGCTGATCAGGTCGGGCTAGCGACCTCCAAGCCATGGCTGACGGCAGCCCGGCCCAAACGCTCGTCGTAGGTGAAGAGGGCGCCGATCTCGTCGCGAACGCTGAGAGCGGTTGCGAGGTGAAGTGCGTCCAAGCTCCGCAAGCCGACGGGGTTCAATTCAGTCGCTTTATCCATGATCCGATCGTCGAGAGGTAGCAGCGAGACGCCCTCCAACCACTCGCGGGCCTCCTGAGCGTCCCGAGGCCGGTGACGAGCACAGGCGCGAATCGACTCGACTGCGAGAAGCGAACTCGACACATATCCGTCCCAATAGGACAGCTCCTTAAGAAGGGCGTTTCCCCCGACCTCGCCAAGCAGGGCCTTCACGTAAGCCGAACTATCGAGATAGGCAACCCGGCGAGCTATAACCGCTCCTCCCGCTCTGCGTCAAGCAGCTCGCGACTCGACGGGCCTCCCGCTTTGGGCCCGGGCCGGTGGGTCGCGGCAAGCTCCAGCAGATTCGCGGTCGGCATCGTCGCGCCGCGCTCCGCGACGAGCCGCGCGATCGGCGAATCGGCCGGGCCCGAGGGCACCAGCCGCGCGACCTCGCGTTCCCGCTCGGTCACCCGGAAGCTCTCTCCCTCCTTGACCTGGACGAGGTAGCGGGAGAGGTTCTGGCGAAGGTCGCGTACGCCCACCGATTCCATGTGCGTCACCGTAGCACGAACGCAACCTTCTGTCTACACCCGCCCAGCCGCCTGGCGTTGGCGGCGGGCGATCGCGTCGACGATGACGGCGATCAGGAGGACGCCGCCGGTGACCATGAACTTGACCGCCGAGGAGAGCGCCAGCAGGTCCATGCCGTTGGAGATCGAGCCGATCACCAGGGCCCCGAGGAGAGCGGTCCAGACGGCGCCGCGGCCGCCGAAGAGGCTGGTGCCGGCGATCACCGGCCCGGCGATCGCCAGCAGCAGCAATTCGCTGCCGCCGGAGTTCTGGTTCACCGCGAGCAGGCGCGAGGCGGCGAGGATGCCGCCGATCGCCGCCATCGTGCCGGCGATTCCGAAGACCGCGACCCGTACTCGTTCGATCGGGATGCCCGCGCGCCGCGCCGCCTCGACGTTGCCGCCGACAGCGTAGACGTGGCGGCCGAAGGTGGTCCGCTTGGCGACGTATTCCATGCCGACGACGAAGGCGAGCAGGATCAGCAGCGCCAGCGGCAGGCCGCGGTCGGAGTTGAGGACGGCGACGGTGACGACCACGGCCACCGCGACGACGGCGACCTTTGCCAGCTGCGAGACCAGGCTCTCGCCCGTCAGGCCGGTGGCGACGCGCCGCCGGTGGCCGATCAGGACGACGGCGGCGTAGGCCGCGACCACGAGGACCGCGAACGTCCAGCCGAAGGCGTCGGAGTAGAAGGTGTTGGCGAGGCCGGTGATCTTGGGGTCGGTGACGTTGATCGACCCGGTCGATCCCAGCACCTGCAGGAGCGCTCCCTGCCAGGCGAGCAAGCCCGCCAGGGTGACAACGAACGACGGCACCCCGAAGCGGCTGAACAGCGCCCCTTGGAGGAGCCCGATCACCATCCCGACGAGCACCCCCGCGGCGATCGCGAGGTAGGGATTCCACCCGTTCTTGACGTTGAGCACGGCGACGACCGCCGCCGCGAGGCCGCTGATCGCTCCCACCGAGAGGTCGATCTCGCCCAGCAGCAGCACGAAGACGACGCCGATCGAGATCAGGCCGACGGCGGTGATCTGCAGCATCAAGTTGGTCAGGTTCTCGGCCGAGAGGAAGCGGTCGTTTTGGAGCTGGAAGATGGCCCAGATCAACGCCAGGCCCAGCACCACCCGCAGCGAGGCGAGGTCCCCCTGGACGAAGCGCCGCAGGGCCTCGTTGCGGCGAGCGGCGGGGGCGCCCGCCTCGGCCGCCGCAGGCGCCGCTCCGCCAGCCGCCGCGCTCATCGCTGCGCCCCCTGCCCGCCGTGCGTCTGCCGATCATTGCGCTCGCCGACGCCGGTGATTGCGGAGACCACGTGCTCCTCGGTCGTCGCTTCCGCCTCGAAGCTGCCGGTAGCACGGCCGAGGCGGAGGACGACGATCCGGTCGGCGACCGCAAAGACGTCGGCGAGGTTGTGGCTGATCATCACCACGCCAAGCCCGCGCTCGCGCAGCTGCCGGATCAGGTCGAGCACCTGGGCCGTCTGCGCCACCCCCAGCGCGGCGGTC
>DASVWY010000035.1:0-2935 GCA_036392975.1 Solirubrobacterales bacterium
CCCCGCGGTCCTCAAGGGCATCGCCGGGCTGGTCGTCCTTGCGGTCGTCTTCATCGCCGCCGCGATCCTCGGCGGCGGATCGAGCGAGGAGCCGAGCGCGGACTCGCCGGCGCCGGTCGGCGGCCGGCCTGCGCCAGGCGAGGACCCGGCCGGCAAGGCACCTGCCGAGCTCGGCTACCCAGCCTTCGTCACCAGCAACACGACCCGGGTCGGTGGACCCGAGCCTGCCTCCAACGCGGCCGGCGTTGCCCTCGCGGTCTACCCGGCTGTCGGGGAGGCGCAGCGACCCCCCGCCGTCGTCCTGGTCGACGGAAACGACTGGCAGGGTGGGGTCGCGGCGTCGGTCCTGATGGCGGCCCCGCTCGGCGCACCGCTGCTGATCGCCGAAGGCGACGAGCTGCCCGATCCCACCGGCGAAGCGCTCGACGCGCTCGATCCGCAAGGAGGCGCCGAGAGCGGCGGCGCCGCGGCCTTCGCGATCGGCGACGCAGCGGCGCCCGACGGGCTGGCGACGAAACGGGTCGTGGGCGCCGACCCAGCCGCCACCGCGGCGGCGATCGCCCGCCTGCGCGACCGGCTGTTCGAGCGGCCGCCCCAACACCTGGTGATCGCCTCGGCCACGGACGCCGCCTTCGCGCTGCCGGCCGCCGCCTGGGCGGCGCGCTCGGGCGATCCCGTCCTCTTCGCCGGTCGCGACGCCCTGCCTAAAGCGACGGCGGCGGCGCTGCGGCAATACCGGAACGTTCCGGTCTACGTGCTCGGCCCCTCCTCGGCGATCTCCTCCTCGGTCGTGCGCCAAATCGCCGAGATCAACGGGCGGGTGCGGCGGGTCTCGGGCGAGACTCCGGTCGAGAACGCGATCGCCCTCGCCCGCTACTCCGACGGGAGCTTCGGCTGGAACGTCAACGATCCCGGCCACGGCTTCGTCGTCGCCCGCGCCGACTCGCCCCTCGACGCGATCGCCGCGGCGCCGCTCTCGGCATCGGGCACCTGGGGGCCGTTGCTGCTCACCGACAGCGCCGATACGCTTCCGGCGGCGCTGCGCGGATACCTGCTCGACGTCAAGCCGGGCTACACCACCGACCCGACGCGCGCCTTCTACAACCACGTGTGGGTGATCGGAGACGAGGTGGCAATCGACGTGAGTCAGCAGGCAGAAATCGACGAGCTGGCCGAGCTGGCCAAGATCGGTGGCGAATCGTGAGCGAGGCCGAGAACCCCGCCCTGCTGGGAGCCGCGCACGAGGTCAGCGCCGAGGACATCCGCGCCCTCGCGGGCGCCTCCACCCCCCACTTCGCGCTGCAGGTGCGCAACCGCGTCCGCCGCCTGATCGAGCCGCTGCCGCCGGGCCACCCCGCCCGGGTCGAAGGCGAGCGCAAGATCGCCCAGCTGGAGGAGCTCGCCAAGCACAGCGGCGAGCCGCGCGAGACGACCGGGATCGACCACCGGTGAAGAACCTCGCCCCCGGCGTCTGGCGGCTGAAGCAGTTCCCCGCCCCCAGCGTCAACGTCTACCTCGCCGAGGACGTCCTGATCGACGCCGGCACCCGCTGGGATCGGCGCCGCATCTTCAGCGAGATCGAGGGCATCGAGCTCTCGCTACTGGCGCTTACCCATGTCCACCCCGACCATCAGGGGGTGGCCAAAGACGTCTGCGAGGCACGCGACATCCCGCTCGCCTGTCACGCCGACGACGTCGACGCGATGGAGGGCCGGCGCCCGATCCAGGAGGCAGCGCCCGGCAACCCCTTCAACCGCATCATCAAACGGATCTGGCAGGGCCCTCCGTACGAAGTGGCGCGAGTCCTGAACGAGGGCGATGAGGTTGCCGGCTTCCGCGTCGTCCACGCGCCCGGCCACGCCCGCGGTGAGGTGATCTTCTTCCGTGACTCCGACCGGGTGGCGATCTGCGGCGACGTGGTCCGCAACATGAGCTACGCGACGGGGCGCCCGATGCTGGCCGAGCCCCCTGACATCTTCACCGCCGATCCGGTCGAGAATCGCCGCTCGATCCGCAAGCTCGCGGCGCTCGAGCCGTCGTTGATCCTCCCCGGCCACGGGCCGGAGCTGACCGACATGGTCAAGTTCGGGCGCTTCGTTGCGGCGCTGCCGGGCTAGGACGTGCCGTTGGTTAACCACCTCTACGGTGGGTAAAGAACCGGCACGTCCTCGATCCGCGGCCGAAAGGAACCCGATGAGCACGCTGAAGAATCGACGTCCCTCGCCCGCCATGGTGGTCGCCCTGATCGCCTTGGCCGTAGCGCTCGGCGGCACCGCCATCGCCGCGCAGACGATCAACGGCGGCGCGATCAAGAAGCAGACGATCGGCGGCGGCAAGCTGAAGAAAAAGACGCTGACCGGGTTCCAGATCAACACCAACAAGCTCGGCGTGGTTCCCGCAGCCGTGCGCGCCACCCACACCTACTGGGCGGTCGTCAACAACCCGCCCGGCGCCGGCAATGCCGCCCTCACCCGGGCCAGCGACAGCGGCATCACCGCCACCGAGGGCGGCGGCGCGGTCTCGGTCGCCTTCCCGCAGAACATCAGCGCCTGCGCCAACGTCGCCAGCCGCAACAACGCCGGCACGACGCCGCCGGGCGCCGGTTTCGCCCAGACCAATACCTCGCCCGCCAGCGCCAGCGCAGTCGAAGTCAGGACGCGCGACGCCGAGGGCAATCCCGAGGACGCCGACTTCCACCTGGTCGTCGTCTGTCCCTAGGAGGGACTAGCGAAACCCGCGTGTACGGTCTGGCGAGCGCCGGACCAAGCGGGGCAAGGACGCAGGGAGGCCGAATAGCAGCGCTATTTGGCCGACTGAGGACGCCGCACCGCGCAGTGTCCGCCGCCGCCAGGCACGTGCGGTGAGTTTGGGGGTAGGTTCTCCCTCATGAAGGGCGGCGTCTACGTACTCAACTTCTACTCGGCGGTCTTCGTCG
>DASVWY010000036.1:0-3368 GCA_036392975.1 Solirubrobacterales bacterium
AGCCCGCGCGACGTGCCGGGAGTTAACCACCCATAGGGTGGGTTAACTCCCGGCACGCCCCGCACGCCCCCGACCGGGGACGGCGAAGCGGCGCGGCGGTGGCGGCCGGCGGCGGGCGGCGATGCGGGAGGCGCCGAAGCCCCCTACCGTCGCCAGCACCGTCACCACGAGGGCGACGAGGCGGCGGCCGAGCTGCTCGAAGCGCATCGTCTGCCAGCCTTCCTCGCGGGCGATCCCGGCCAACGGCGGGTCGGGGTTGACGGCGACCGGATGCCCGACGGCGCGCAGCATCGGCAGGTCGGAGAGCGAGTCGGAGTAGGCGTAGGAGGCGCCGAGGTCGATCCCGTGCTCGGCGGCGAAGCTCTCCATCGCCTCGACCTTGCCGGGGCCGTAGACGAACGGTCCGTCGAAGCGGCCGCTGAAGGCGCCGTCGCCGTCGACCTCGTAACTGGTGCCGATGCCACCCTCCATCCCCAGCACCGCCGCCAGCGACTCGACGACGCCGTTGCTGGCGGCGCTGACGATGAAGGTCGCGCGGCCGGCGTCCTGATGGGCATACACCTCTTCCAGCATCTGCGGGTAGATCCGCGGCAGGATCGCCGCCATCACCTCGGGATTCATCCGTTCGAGGCTGCGAACCGGCACGCCTGCGATCAGCTCGCGCGCGACCCGCAGCACCTCGACGGTGCGGGCGTCGGTGGTCCCGCGCAGCCGGTAGCGCATGTGCTCGATCGCCCAGCTCGCCAACTGGCGCCGGCCGACGATCCCGTGCCGAGCCGCGATGCGGGCGAACTGCATCCCGCTCGACCCTGCCATCAGGGTCTTGTCCAGGTCGAAGAAGGCAGCCGCTCGCTGCAGGGCTCAGACCTCGATGACTATCGCGTCGCCTTGGCCGCCGCCGGAGCAGATCGCGGCGACGCCGAGGCCGCCGCCGCGGCGTTGCAGCTCATGGACGAGGGCGCCGACGATGCGGCCACCGGAGGCGCCGATCGGATGGCCGAGCGCGATCGCACCGCCGTTCACGTTGACCTTCTCCTCATCGACTCCGAGCATCCGCATCGAGTTGAGCGCGACCGAGGCAAAAGCCTCGTTGATCTCCCAGAGGTCGACGTCCTCGGGGCTCTTGCCGATCTTCTCCAGCGCCTGCTTGGCGGCGTTGGCCGGAGTTTTCGCCAGGTAGGGAAAGTCGTCGGCGACGGTGCCGTAGGAGAGGACGCGGGCGAGCGGCGTACGGCCCTCCCGCTCCGCCCACTCTGCCGAGGCAGCGACGATCGCGGCGGCGCCGTCGTTAACGCCCGGTGCGTTGCCGGCGGTGTGGGTGGCATCGTCGCCCCCGATCGCCCGCAGCCCGGCCAGCGTCTCGACCGTCGTCTCGGGTCGAATCGCCTCATCGGCCTCGATCGTGTTTTCGCCCTTGCGCGACTTGACCGTGACGCCGACGATCTCGTCGGCAAGCCGGCCGGCGTCGGTGGCCTCGGCGGCGAGCCGGTGCGAGCGCTCGGCGAAGCGGTCCATGTCGGCGCGGGTGATCTCCAGCTCATTGGAGACCTCGCTCGCCTCGTTGATCATCTGCTTCTCGGTGAAGGGGTTGGTGAGACCGTCGTGGACCATCGCGTCGATCGTCTGGACATGTCCCATCCGGTAGCCGAAGCGAGCGCCCGGGAGCAGGTGCGGCGCCTGGCTCATCGACTCCATGCCGCCGGTGACGGCAACCTCGGTGTCGCCGGCGCGGATCGCGATGTCGGCGAGGCCGAGCGAACGCATGCCGGAAGCGCAGACCTTGTTAATCGTCTCCGAGGGGACCTCCTTGGGGATGCCCCCCTTGATCTGGGCCTGGCGCGAGGGGATCTGGCCCTGGCCGGCCTGCAGGACCTGGCCGAAGACGACCTGTTGTACCTGCTCGGGATCGACCCCGGAGCGATCCAGGGCGGCCTCGATCACCTGCCCGCCGAGGTCGGTGGCGTCGAGTGAGGAGAGGGTTCCGCCCATCTTGCCGAAGGGCGTACGTGCGGTTCCAAGGATGACAGTGCTGGGCATTTTGCGGCCTTTCTCGTCGGGTTTGTGCCGGGTCTCGGCTCGGACGGGCCGGCAAGGCCCTGACCGGGACGATACCGATAGCGCGGCGGGAGCAACGTGAGCGAACGCATAGACTCGGCCGCCGTGAAGGTCGCCGTCAGCGAGGCCAAACCCAGTGGGATCGAGGCGGATCTGCTCGCTCTCGGACTCTTCGAGGGTGAGGAGCTGCCGGAGGAGCTTGCGGGCGTTGCCGGCGCCGCCGACGTCAAAGCCGGCTTCAAGAAGCTGTCGCATCTCCATTTCGACGGGGGCCGCGCGCTAGTGGTCGGCCTCGGCGCACGCTCGGAGATGGACGCCGAGCGGGCCCGCGTCGCCTCCGCGCTCGTCGCCAAGCAGGCCGCCGAGCTGGAGGCGCATACCGTCGCCTGGCTGCTGCCAAAAGGCGACGAAGACGAGGGGACGGCAGAGGCGCTGGTCGTCGGCACCGTCCTCGGCGGCTACCGCTTCGATCGTTTTCGCAGCGCCGACCCCGCCGACCCACCGCCGGCGGCGATCGAGTCGCTGACGCTGCTGGCACCCGACGGCGTCGCCGCGGCGGCCGAGGCGGCGCGTGTCTGCGCCGAGGCCCAGAACCGCGCTCGCGATCTGCAGAGTCTTCCCGCCAACGTCGCCACCCCCTCTTTCCTCGCGCGACACGCCCGCGAGATCGCCTCCGCCCACCCCTCGGTGAGCGCCGAAGTGCTCGGCCGCGACGAGATCGCCGCTAAGAAGATGGGCGGGCTGGTGGCGGTCAGCCAGGGAACCGAGGAGGAGCCGAAGCTGATCGTGCTGCGCCACGCGGGCGGCGGCTCGGGCCCGACGCTGGGCCTGGTCGGCAAGGGCGTCACCTTCGATACCGGCGGGATCTCGCTGAAGCCCTCGGCGGGGATGCACGAGATGAAGATGGACATGTCGGGCGCCGCCGCGGTGCTCGAGGCGGTCGCGGCGATCGCCGAGCTGGCCCTGCCGATCGACCTAGTGGCGGTCGTCCCCGCGACCGAGAACATGCCCTCCGGCAAGGCGATCAAGCCCGGCGACATCATCACTCAGTACAACGGCAAGACGGTCGAGATCAACAACACCGACGCCGAGGGACGGCTGATCCTCGCCGACGCCCTCGCCTACGCCGTCGAGCTGGGAGCGAAGCGACTCGTCGACCTCGCCACCCTGACCGGGGCGGTGACGATCGCCCTCGGCTCCACCTACGCGGCGCTGATCTCCAACGACGACGCGCTCGCGGCCGAGGTCGAGGCGGCCGGCGAGAGCAGCGGCGAGCTGGTCTGGCGCCTGCCGCTTCATCCCGAGTACAAGGA
>DASVWY010000037.1:0-4519 GCA_036392975.1 Solirubrobacterales bacterium
CCGGCGCGCCGTCGAGCTGCGCCGTCACCTTGGGCAGCCCGCCGAGCGGGAGGAAGTTGGTGAAGGCGCCATCGGCGCGCTCGACCGCCAGGTCGAGCATCTTGCCGCGCAGGGCGGCAAGCACGATCGGCACCCGCTGCGCCGGCGCCGTCTCCAGCTTGAAGCCGCTGCCGGTGCGTTCGCCGTCGAGGGCGGTGCGGAGGAACTCGACCGTCTCGCGCACCTTGGTAAGCGGCCGCTCGAAGGGGATCCCGTTCCAGCCCTCGACGATCCGGTCCGAGGAGGAGCCGATGCCGAGCGCGAAGCGGCCGCGCGAGGCGTCGGCCAGCCCCGCCGCCTCCTGCGCCAGCAGCGCCGGACCGCGCTGGAAGACGCCGACGACCCCCGTTCCGAGCCGGACGCTCTCGGTCCAGGCCGCGGCCAGGGCGAGCGGCGTGAAGCCGTCGGGGCCGTTCGTCTCGCCGCTCCAGAGGTCCGTGTATCCGGCCGCCTCCGCCCGCACCACCAGCTCCTCGTGATCGGCCAGCGGCAAGCCCGGCAGCGGCAGCGTCAGTCCCCAGCGTTGCGCCATGGCGCGCGACTCTACCGACCGACGTGCCGCAGCTTAGATACCCATATCGTCCTCTGAGCTGCGGCACGTCCTATAGCCTGCGCCGCGCATGGAGGGGACCTCACCGCAGAAGCCCGACCGCAACCTCGCTCTGGAGCTGGTGCGGGTGACGGAGGCGGCGGCGCTGGCGGCCGCCCGCTGGGTCGGCCGCGGCGACAAGATCGCCGCCGACCAGGCCGCGGTCGACGCGATGCGCCACGTGCTCGACTCGGTCGCGATGGACGGCGTCGTCGTCATCGGCGAGGGCGAGAAGGACGAGGCGCCGATGCTCTACAACGGCGAGCAGATCGGCGACGGCAGCCCGCCGGTAGTCGATATCGCCGTCGACCCGCTGGAGGGGACGCGGCTGTGCGCGCTCGGGATGCCGAGCGCCCTCGCGGTGATCGCCCTCGCCGAGCGCGGCACGATGTTCGACCCCGGCCCCTGCGTCTACATGGAAAAGATGGCCGGCGGCGAGGAAATAGCCGACCTGCTCGATCTCGACCGGCCGCTGCCGGAGACGTTGAAGCTGATCGCCGAGCGCAAGGGCGGCAGCGTCGGCGACGTCACCGTCGTCATGCTCGATCGGCCCCGCCACGAAGATGCGATGCGCGAGGTGCGCGAGGCCGGCGGCCGCATCCGCCTGATCACCGACGGCGACGTCTCGGCCGCCCTTCTTGCCGTCAGCGACCGCTCCCCCGTCGACCTCCTCTGGGGGATCGGCGGCACCCCGGAGGGAGTGCTCTCGGCGGCGGCGCTGAAGTCGATGGGCGGGCAGCTGCTCGGCCGCCTCTGGCCGCGCGACGAGGGCGAGCGCCAGGCCGCGCTCGACGCCGGCTACGACCTCGATCGGGTCCTCACCGGCGACGACCTCTGCTCGGGCGAGGACGTCTTCTTCTCCGCCAGCGGCGTCACCGACGGCGACGTCCTGCAGGGCGTCCGCTACCGCGGCGCCGGGGCCAGCACCGAATCGCTGGTGATGCGGTCGCGCTCGGGTACCGTGCGCCGGGTCCAGGCCCGTCACGATCGGGCCAAGCTGCGCGCGATCATCGGCGAGCGCTACGGCTGAGCGACCCCGCCCCGAGGCGGCGCCACAGCGAGAACCTGGAACGCATCTGGAGCCGAACCGGTCTAAGGTCTCCGTACAAGGGGAGACAGAAGTACGACTCTGGAAGGACCCATTTGAGTCTCGACGTCTACCTGTACGGAGAGCTGATCGGAACCGTTTTCCCGGCCGGTGTGAACGACTACCGGCTGGCCTACGACCCAGAACGGATCGCCGGCTTCGGACCCGGCGCCGCGATCCTCAGCAACTCGCTCCCCGCCTCGGCGGAGCCCTATAGCGCCAACGCCACGCGGACCTTCGTCGAGGGCCTGCTGCCGACCGGGGTGCGGCGGCAGAAGCTCGCCCGCGAGCTCGGAATCGAGCCAGATGACGGCTACGCGCTGATTCGCGAGCTCGGCCGCGACTGCGCCGGCGGGGTCAGCTTCCTACCGGCCGGCGAGGGAACGCAGCGCCAGGAGGCGCCGCCCGCCTGGGTGGACGAGGAGGAACTGGAGGAGCTGCTGACGCCGCCTCCGCGCCGGCTCTTCGACCCCGACCGCGAGCAGCGGATGCGCTTTGCGCTCGGCGGCGAGCGCCACAAGCTGAGCCTCGTGCGGACGCCGGACGACCGCTGGGCTTGGCCCGATCTGCACCGCCCGAGCACCCACATCCTCAAGCCGGAAACCGGCGAACATCCGGAGCTCGTCGCCAACGAGATGTTCTGCACGACGGTCCTGCGCGAGGCCGGGCTGCCGGTCGCTCCGGCCACCGTGGAGACGATCGCCGGCCGGCCCTGCCTGGTCAGCGAGCGCTTCGACCGGATCGGACCGGGCCTCGCGGCGAAGCGCTTCCACCAGGAGACGTTCTGCCAGGCGCTCTCCTTCGGGCCGGAGGTCGGTGGTGGGCAGTCAGGCGGTCCCGGCTTCGCCGAAGCCGCCGGCCTCCTGCGGGCGGTCGGCGAGGCGGACGACGTCGCGACCCTGCTGGCGGCGGCGTTCTGCAACTACATCATCGGCAACGGCGACGCCCACGGCGAAAACTTCGCGCTGATGATCGTCCACGACGGCGCCCTGCTGGCGCCGCTGTACGACCTGGTCTCGACCGCGGTCTACGAGGACCCCACCCACAGGGGAATGGTGATCTCGCAGGACTACGCCGAAACCGCCTACCTGCTCGAACTGTCCCAGGTCTGCGAAGACGCGGACATCGCCTTCGAGCACGGCCGCCGTATCGCGGCGACGATGGCGACCAGGGTGGGAGCGGCCCTCGAGACCGTCGCCGAGCGGGCCCGGCACGAGGGTTGGCACTCGCCGGTCGTCGACGCGATCGCCGAGCTTGCGGCCGAGCGCGCGGTCGGCCTCGGCTACGAGGTCCAGTACTGAGCCAGCGCCGGCGGCTCAGTCCGGCCGCGGCGGCAGCACGAACTGGGTGACGATCAGGTTCGCCGCCAGGCGCGGCTCCTGCCCCTCGCGGCGGCGCTCGATCTTGACCTCGATCACGACCGTGCTCTTGCCGGCGTGGAGCGGCTCGGCGACGGCGAGGATCTCGTCCCCCTCGAGACCCGCCGTGAACACGTTCAGCTTCAGCTCGATCGTGGTGAAGTTGTGCCCAGAGGGAATGCTGCGGAAGGTCGCCCAGGCAGCGACGGTATCGCCGAGCGCCGTCCAGACGCCGCCGTGCACGTAGCCGCCGGGGTGCAGGTGACGGCGGTCGACGACGATCCGCCCGGTGGCGTGGGAGTCGTCGATCTCGATCGGCTCGATGCCGAGGTCGCCGGGGAAGCTGCCGGGCAGGAAGGCGCGGACGTTCTCCGGTGTGATCGCCGAGCGGTCGTCGGTCGAGGCATCCATCGCGAGCGCGAACCTACTCGATGCCGAAGGCGTGCGGTCCGTGGTCGCCGAAGGGCTCGTCGCGCTTCCGCACCGCCTCTTTGAAGCCCTCGGAGGCGTCGCGGAGGAACTCGAAGCCCTCTTCGGTGTGGCGGGCGATGCCGTCGAAGAAGGTGCCGAGCAGCTGCGTCTGGTGCAGGCCCTGGCTGTATAGAGACTGGTTGATCAGCAGCTTCATCATCACCAGCTGGTTGATCGGCACCCGCGCCACCCGCTCCAGCAGCTGCTCGAAGCAATCGTCCAGCTCCTCGGGCGGAGCCGCCTCGGTCGCCAGACCCCACTCGACCGCTTTCTCGCCGCTCAACGAGTCGCCGGTAAGCAGCATCCGCTTGGCCCGCATCGGGCCGACCTTGGCGGTCCACAGCGCGGTGGTGGGCGAGCCCCAGACGCGCGCCGGCGGGTAGCCGATCTTGGCGTCGGTGGCGACCACCAGCAGGTCCGTGCAGAGGGCGATGTCGGTGCCGCCGGCGATGCAGTAGCCGTGGACCTTGCAGAGCACCGGCTTCTCGGAGTGGAAGAGGCTCATGAAGCCACGCACGTTGCGCCACATGAACTGGAAGTCGGTGACGGGATCCCAGTTCGTCTCCGGGATGTGGTTGGCGGCGATCCTGAGCGGATCGAGCGGCGAGCCGGCCGGCACCTCGACGCCACCGAGCCCGCTCATCTCGCCTTCGGCCGAAGCGACGAGGTCATAACCGCCGCAGAAGCCTGTCCCGGCGCCCGCCAGGGCGATCACGTGGACCTCCGGGTCGAGGTTGGCCCGCTCCACGCAGGCCGCGATCTCGATCGGCATCCGCGGCACGATCCCATTGCCGCGCTCGGGCCGGTTCAGGGTGATGCGGGCGACCCGCCCGTCAGTCTCGTACCTGACCGTCTCCATGGCGTGACCTTACGCTGTCTGACGTCGGCTATGGTCGAATCCATAGGGCCTCTCGTCTGAGGCGATTAGACCAAGCAGCTCAAGGACGCAGGGAGCGAAGCGTGCTGTTCTGCACG
>DASVWY010000038.1:0-4697 GCA_036392975.1 Solirubrobacterales bacterium
CCAGCCTCGTTTACGCGAGGGTCCTCAACGGCGTTCTCGCCGATCTTGAGCGGCGCTGGAAGGATGGGGGACAGGCCTTGGAGTCGGCCGGCACGTCGGCCGCGCAGTCCACTGCGGCAGCGAACCTTCGCGCCGCCTTCGCAACCGCCTCAGGGCGGCTTCGGAAAACGAATGTCACCCCCCAGTCGGCCGCCGGCAACGAGGCGGTCGCCGACGCCTTCGACCGCCTCGGGATCGCCTACGGCCGCCTCGCCGCGGCCGCGGCCGCGGGTTCCACCTCGGCCTACGATGAGGCCCGCGCCGCCGTCGAGGAGGGGAAGGCAGGAGTGCGGCACACGCTTCGCGACCTCCGCAGCCTTGGTTACCGGACCTGACCGGGCCCCGCTATGAGGCCGGCTGCGTCGCTCGCCGTTCCAGCAGCAGGCCGGCGATGAGCAGACCGGCGACCGCGAAAACGAGAGTGGCGCCGACGGCCGCCGCCGGCTGGATCGCGAAGAAGCGATCGCCGTAGAGAGCCGCTTGAGCGGGATCCGCGACGAACCTATCGTTGAGCTCGACGGCGCTTCCTGCCCCGGCAAACGCCCAACGGGCGACGACCAGTCCGCTGAAGACCTTCACAGCCGGGTCCATCGAGTGCACGGTCACCAGTGCACCGGCGAAAAGGAGCTGTGGGATCAGCAGCAGCGGCACGAAGCTGGTCGCCTGATCGACGCCGCGGGCATAGGTCGAGACCGCCAGCCCGATCCCAACGGCCGCCCAGGCCGTACCCATCAGCACCACGTAGAGCTCGACGTACTCCAGCGGGGACTCGTGCAGTGGGCGCAGAGCCGTCGCTACGAGCAGCAGGATCGCGGCCTGCAACGCGCTGAGGACGAAGAGGACGATCGCCTTGGCCCCGAGGTAGGCGCCGACCCGGGTCCCGATCGCGATCTCCCGCAGCACGATCGGGCGCTCGTTGACTATCTCACGGCAGGAGCTGATCAACCCCAGCCAGAGCGCCGCCGTGACGAGTAGGAACACGAACTGAGCCGACTTGCCGGCGTCCTCGGCCGGCAGGGCGAACACGTCAGCCGAGAAGAGGAGGGCGATGAGCAGCGCGATCGCCGGAACCTGGCCCAACAGAACCGCGATCGTGCGACGGTCCCGCAGGAGCGTGCGTCGGTAGCGCCCGGTCAGTACCGCCAGCTGCCGAGCGAAGGAGCGCTCACCGAGGCCCCCCGTTTCCCGCGCCGCCCCGGGGGAGCGCCGCGGCGAGGCGGAGGCGGTCTCGCCGGCGCCGTTCCCGTCCTCTTTCTCGACCTTCGAGTAGAGGTCGTCGTAGGCGTCGGCGCCAAAGCGCTCTAACGCCTGTTGGGGAGGCCCGACGAAGGCGAGGCGACCGCCAGGAGCGACGATCGCGAGGGTGTCGCAGAGCGCCAGGCTGCCGGTTGCATGAGTCGTGACGACGACCCCCCTGCCCCTGTCCCCCATCGCCCGGATTGCCACCATCATCTCTCGCTCCAGGGGCGGGTCGAGACCGCTGGTCGGCTCGTCGAGAAGGAGGAGCGACGGTTCGCCCACCAGCTCGACGCCGCACGCGGCGCGCTTCCTCTGCCCTCCCGACAGCAGGCCGATCCTGACCTCTGCGCGATCGCTCAGACCCAACTCGGCCAGCACGGCCTCGACATTCGCCGCGATCTCAGCCTCTGACGTGTCGGCGGGAAGCCGCAGCAGCGCCGCGTAGGTCAGCGCCTCGGCGACGGTCAGGCGCTCGTGGATGGTGTCGTGCTGAGGGACGTAGCCGATCTCGGAAAGCCGCGGCGCAATGGGCTCGCCGTCGAGCAGGACCTGGCCCGAAGCCGGCGCGGAGACGCCCGCGAGGATCCGCAGCAGGGTTGACTTTCCGGCGCCGCTCGGGCCGATCAGCGCCATCATTTCGCCGCGGCCGACGGTCAACGTCGCGGCCCGGAGGATGGTCCGTCCGCCTCCCGCCGCGGTCAGGTTGATCCCCTGCAGCCCGATGTCGCCACGACCGTCGTCGACGGTCAGCCCTCTGCCGTCGAAGCCGAGCCGGTAGGCGCCGACGCCGAGCTCGTCGCCCGGCGCGATCGCCGAGACGGTTATCGGCTTCCCACCGAGTCGCGTCCCGTTGCGGGACCGCAGATCCTCCACCGTCGCCGGCGCCCCCGCTCTGACCCTGGCGTGGTGGCGGGAGATCCCCGCCCCGGCGAGCACCACGTCGTTGTCGGTGTCGCGGCCGATTCGAAGCTCTCGCTCGAGCGCATAGCGCCGGAGCTGGGGCAGGCGGCCGGTTCGCCCGTCCGCGTTGGCGGCGAGGAACGTCGCCTCCAAGTCGCCGAAATGGACGAGTGCCCCGTGACGGAGCCGTGCCCCCCGCTCCCTCACCTGTTCGCCGTCCACGAAGGTCCCGTTATGCGAGCCGCCGTCCCAGATCGTCGCGGTGCCTGCCTCCGCGGTTATCACCGCATGCCGCCAGGAGACCGTCTCGTCGGTGAAAGAGATTGCGACGCCAGGGTCGCGCCCGATCTGGACCGCTTCCTTCGCGGCGATGGGATGGCGTCGCCCGCCGCAGTCCAACCACCCCAACAGACCGTCCCCCGCCTGTCGCCGCTCGCTCACGCGCCTCAGTCGAGCAGCTTGATGTCGCTGATCTCGACCTGGTAGCGGCCCGGCTGATCGCGGGCTTCGGAGGCCCTGGTGAACCAGAGCAGGAAGTAGGTCGAGGGCTGGCGGACCTTCAGCTCTATCTCCTGGTTGGTCGAGGCATCCGTCGCCTCCCCGACCGGTTCGCCCCAGCCGGAGAGGTCCGACGGCGGGCCGGCTGGGGCGGCGTAGACCTCGGCGTCCCAGCCGGGGGTCGGCGACTGCACGATCATCCGCGCCGGGGTGGCGGGGGAGGTTGCGGTTACGTAGACGCCGACGCCAGGGTTGGGGCCGGTCTTGGTCCCTTCGAAGGCCTCGGAGTCGTAGTGCTCGCTTTCCCAGGCGGTGCCGCTGGGATCTCCGTCGGCGACGAGCCCCACCTTGCTGCCGACCTCTTCTTCGTCCCCCTGCGGGTCGTAGTCGGTCGCCGAGGAGATCGCCACCGGGGACCCCTTGCCCTCGTTGGCGCCGCCACCGCCGATGCCGCTGGAGATCAGCTGCACCGCCAGCAGAGCCCCGCCCGCGACCAGGAGCAGAGCGACGATCGCCGCCCAGGACCAGCCGGCGCGGCGCGACAGCTTGCGCTTTGGCGGCGGCACCGCGTCGAGCACGCTGGTCGCCTCGGCCGTGGTCGAGCCGGCGCGGGCGGCCTCCACCTCCAGCGCGGTCTCCAGGTCCTCGACCATCTCGCCGATCGCCTGGTAGCGCTCGGCCGGGTTCTTGGCGGTGGCCCGCTCGACCACCAGGGCGACCGCCGCCGATACCTCCGGCCGCCGCCGCTGCACGTCGGGCAGCTCCTCGTTGACGTGTTTCATCGCCACGCCGACCTGGCTGTCGGCGTGGAAGGGCACCTGGCCGACCAGCATCTCGTAGAGGACGACGCCGAGGGAGTAGACGTCGGAGCGGGGATCGACGCCGTGTCCCATCGCCTGCTCCGGGGCGACGTAGTCGGTGGTGCCGAGGACTCGGCCGGTGGCGGTCACGCCGGCCTGTTCGAGCTGGCGCGAGATGCCGAAGTCGGTCAGCTTCGCCCGTCCCTCGTCGTCGATCAGGACGTTCTGCGGCTTGATGTCGCGATGGACCATGTTGCGGCCGTGGGCGACGCCGAGGCCGCGGGCCACCTCGATCGCGTAGGCGATCGCCTCCTGCGGGTCGAGGGCGCCGACGCGGGCGATCCGCTGCTTCAGCGTCTCCCCTTTGACGTACTCGAAGACGATGTAGGGGTGACCGCCGTCCTCGCCGGCGTCGATCACCGAGACGACGTTCGGGTGGGAGAGCTTGGCGACGGCGCGTGCCTCCTGGCGGAAGCGCTGCAGCTGGTCCTCCTGCTCGGACATCTCGCGGTGCATCACCTTGACCGCGACCGGTCGGTCGAGGGTCTCGTCGCGGGCCAGGTAGACCGTCGACATGCCGCCGCTGCCGAGCTTCGCCTCCAGTCGGTAGCGGTCGGAGAGCACCGTGCCGATCATCGAGCTGGAGGGGGGGCGGGCGTTCATCTACGTCGTACGGATGATCCTTCTACCGCACGACCGATCCGTTGCGCCTCTGGATAGTGCCGCCGCAGCAACTCGACCGCGCCGGCCTCGTCGCCGGGTGCGACCACGCAGCAGAAGCCGCAGCCCATGTTGAAGACCTCGTGCATCTCCCCCTCGGAGGCGCCGGCGCGCTCCCGGATCAACTCGAAGACAGGCGGCACCGGGAGCGGCTCATCGATCTCGTAGCCGACCTCGGCGGCGAGGCGGAGCAGGTTGCCGAGGCCGCCCGAGGTGATGTGGGCGAGACCGCGCACCTCGACTTCGGAGCGCAGCAGCTCCAGCACCGGCTTGACGTAGATCTCGGTCGGCTCCAGCAAGACGTCTCCGAGCGGCCGCCCGAGCCGGCCTTCGGGGTCCTCGCTCAGCGGCAGCCCCTCCAGCGCCGAGCGGGCGAGCGTGTAGCCGTTGGAGTGGATACCGGAAGAGGGCAGGCCGATCACCGGATCTCCGGGCTCGACGGCCGAGCCGTCGACGATCTCCGCGAGCTCCACCGTGCCGAAGCAGGCGCCGGCGACGTCG
>DASVWY010000039.1:0-6884 GCA_036392975.1 Solirubrobacterales bacterium
GTCGAGTGCCGCCATGCCGCCGTGCCCAAGCCGAGTCTCGGAGCCGATGATGCCGGGGCCCGGCCCGACGATCGCCGCGTCCCAGCCGAGCTTGTGGACAGCGGCATCCAGCGCGCCGGCGACGGAGAGCGCCTCGTATTCGCCGCCGTAGGCAGGCGCCGCGGCGATGTGCCCGCACAGCAGCCCCCGCTCGCGCAGCTCGGCCAGGTCCCGGAGGAGCGCCCCCGGCAGGGCGCCGCCGCCGCTCTGCACGTAGCCCACCGCCAGCCCCGAATGCGCCTGGGCGACCGCCCAAGCGGCCGGCGCGAGGTGAGCGTGCAGAGGCAGGACGAGCACCGACATCGGTGCCTTTGCTCCTTCCGGTGCTCCTTTTCCCGATATATGAGGGACATCGCGCACCGGAAGCTCGACGGGCTCGACTGGGTGCTGGAGCGAGGTGTAGTTGAGCTTCATCACGTGCTCGCCGCCCTCAGCGCCGCCCGCCTCGAGCCCGCGGGTCAGGTTGACGTGGACGACGTCGAAGCCGCCGGAGCCGAGGTCGAGGTCGAGCGCCTCGACGTTGACGACGACCTCATCTCCCTCCCGCATCTCGCCGAGCAGCGTCGTGTCCGCCCAAGCCGGCCGCCGCGCGCCGTCGATCTCGACCGTCAGCGGGTCCTCGCCGACGATCACCCCCCGCCGCAGCTTCAGCGGGCCGCTCACCCTCGAGCCGCGCCGGCCTCAGCGACAATCGCCTCGCAGACCGCGAGCATCGTCTCGAGGCTGCGGGCGGAGACGCTCTCATGCGGCGTGTGATTGGCCTCGGTCCCGTTGGCGAGCAGGACGCAGTCGAAGCCGTGGGCGATCAGGGCATTTGCATCGCTGCCGCCGCCGGTTGCGGCGTGAAGCGGCTCGATCCCGGCGCGGCGCAACCCAGCCTCCGCCAAGCCAAGCGAGGGAGAGGCTCCCTCCAGCTCGTAGCCGCGAAACAGCTCCTCGACCCTGACGTCGACGTCGCAGCCGTGCTCGCTGGCGCCCCAGGCGCAGGCCTCGGTCAGCTCCGCCGCGACGGCTGCCGCCCGGTCGGTGTCGAGGCTGCGCGCCTCGGCGACGATGCGGCAGTGGCCGGGAACGACGTTGCCGGAAGTGCCACCGGCGATCTTGCCGACGTTGGCCGTCGTTGCCTCGTCGAGCCGGCCCAGCTCCATCCGCGCGATCGCCGAGGCGGCGGCCGCGATCGCGTTGCTGCCCTCCTCGGGCCTGATCCCCGCGTGCGCCTCGACACCCGAGAAGTCGGCAACGACCTGCTGCTGGGTCGGCGAGCTGACGATCACCTCGCCGATCGCGCTGGCGTGGTCGAGCACAAAGCCGCACCCCGACCGCAGCGCGCTCGGATCGAACGCCTTCGCCCCGCGCAGACCCTGCTCCTCGGCGACGGTCAGCAGCAGCTCGATCCCCACCGGCGGCGGCTGCTTCGCGTGCCGTGCGACCAGCTCCATGAAGACCGCCACCGCCGCCTTGTTGTCGGCGCCGAGGATCGTCTCGCCGCGGCTGCGGTAGACCCCTTCCTCGTTCACGACCTCGATCTGGCCCTCGTGGGGCACCGTGTCGATGTGCGCGCAGAACATCACCCACCGGTCCGAGCGCCCCGGCAGACGGGCGAGGATGTTGCCGGCGCCGGCCCGCGCCGGCCCGGCCGCCCCGTCCTCGCTCGCTTCCAACCCAAGCGCCCGCAGCTCGGCGAGGATCGTGTCGGCGACCTCGCGCTCCTCACCGGTCGGGCTGCGGATCTCGCAGAGCCGGACAAAAGTGTCGTGCAGCCTGGGGGTGCCCTCCACGGCCGAACAGGCTAGAGCCGTGCGATGACCGGGGTCGTCAGCCTGAGTGGCGAACGGCGTCGTCGTGCCGCTCGCTCGCCTCACGCTCGGGCAGCTCGACATCCCCCGCCGGCTGCGCGCCGGCTTGGCGCGCGGCGGCGCCGACGAACTCGCGGAAGAGCGGCTCGGGTCGGTTCGGCCGCGAGTTGAACTCCGGGTGGAACTGCGAGGCGACGAAAAAGGGATGGTCGGACAGCTCGACCATCTCGACCAGACGCTCGTCGGGTGAGGTGCCGCCGCAGACCAGGCCCTCGTCTTCGAGCCGGCGACGCAGCTGGATGTTGACCTCGTAGCGGTGGCGGTGACGCTTGTAGATGACCGCCTCGCCGAAGATCTCGCGCGCCCGCGTCCCCTCGTGCAGCTTCACCGGGTCGGCGCCGAGCCGCATCGTCCCCCCCATCTCGGAGACCTCCTTCTGCTCGGGCAGCAGATCGACCACCGGGAACGGCGTCTCGGGATCGAACTCGGCCGAGTTGGCGCCGTCCATCCCCGCCACCGAGCGGGCGAACTCGACCACCGCGATCTGCATCCCGAGGCAGATGCCGAGGTAGGGAATCGAGCGTTCGCGGGCGATCCGCGCCGCTGTCACCTTGCCCTCGATGCCGCGCTCGCCGAAACCGCCCGGGATCAGAATCCCGTCGACGCCCTCCAATCGCTCCGGCTCGAAGTCCTCGGAGTCGACCAGCTCAACCTCGACCTCGACGCCGTGGTGGAAGCCGCCGTGCTCGAGCGCCTCGATCACCGACTTGTAGGCGTCGGCCAGCTGCACGTACTTGCCGACCAGCGCGATCCGCACCTTGCCCTCGGCGGCATCGGCGCGGCGCACCATCGCCTCCCACTCGGCCAGGTCAGGCGCCGGCGCCTCCATCCCGAAGTGGTCGAGCACCAGGTCGTCGACGCCCTCAGCGCGGAAGACGAGCGGCACCTTGTAGATGTTGTCGACGTCGTTGGCCGAGATCACCGCGTCGACCGGCAGGCTGGCGAAGAGGGCGATCTTCTCGCGGATCTCGCGGTCGAGGCGACCCTCGGAGCGGCAGACCAAGGCGTGCGGCTGGATCCCGATCCGGCGCAGCTCGTTGACGGAGTGCTGGGTCGGCTTCGTCTTCAGTTCGCCGGCGTGCCCCACATAGGGGACCAGCGTCAGGTGGACGAACATGCAGCGCTTCGGACCGAGGTCCGTGTAGAGCTGGCGAATCGACTCGAGGAACGGCAGCGACTCGATGTCGCCGACCGTGCCGCCGATCTCGGTGAGGACGAAATCGACCGACTGCGACTCGGCGACGATCAGGATCCGGTTCTTGATCTCGTCGGTGATGTGCGGGATCACCTGCACGGTCGCGCCGAGGTAGTCCCCGCGCCGCTCGCGGTTGATCACCGTGTTGTAGACGGCGCCGGCGGTGACGTTGGAGGCACGAGTCGTGTTCTCGTCGGTGAAACGCTCGTAATGGCCGAGGTCGAGGTCGGTCTCGGCGCCGTCCTCGGTGACGAAGACCTCGCCGTGCTGGAAGGGGCTCATCGTCCCCGGGTCGACGTTGACGTAGGGGTCGAACTTCTGCAGCTGGACGCGGTAGCCGCGGGAGACGAGGAGGCGGCCGATCGAAGCGGCGGCGATCCCCTTGCCGAGAGCCGAGACCACCCCGCCAGTGACGAAGATGAAGCGAGTGTCTCCTGGTTTGCTCCGACTCATGCTCTGCCGAGCGAGTCTAACCAGCGCAAGGGCGGAACCGACTCGACCGCCTTGGAGATCGAGCGCAGCTCGCCGTAGAGAGTCAGCGCCACGACCGCGGCGAGGGCGGCCAGGCGTCCCGTCCCCCCCAGGGTCGTCAGCAGCCAGACGCCGGCGACGGCCCCGACGAGATTGGAGCCGGTGTCGCCCAGCATCGCCCGCTCGCGCAGGGTGAACCAGGCGCCGACCAGGACCGGGCCGGCGAAGATCCCCAGCAGCTCCAGCGGCGCCAGCGTCCAGGCGCCGAGGCAGAGGCCGGCGCCAAGCAGCGCCAGCCCCTTCTCCGCCCGCCCCGGACGCAGGTCGAGCAGGTTGAAGGCGTTGGTGGCGAGGATCAGCAGCGCCACGTCGGCCAGGTAGCGGCCCGACTCGAGGCCGCGGCCGGAGACCACGTAGGCGGCGAGGGCAAGGGCGCCGATCGCCTTGATCGCCCCGGTCGAGAGCCTCCCTTCGCGCAAGGCCCGGGCATGGCCGCGCCAGCCGCGCGGCGTCTGCGCCGCCTCGCCGCGACCGAGCGAGTCGTCGAGGAAGCCGAGGAAGGCGACGCCGAGCAGGTAGGGGAGCCAGCGGCGCAGCTCCGGGTCGAGCAGGTCGAGGTCGCCGCGATCGTCAAGGAAGGCGAGCGGGGCCAGCGCCACCAGCGCCGCCGTCGCCAGCACCGCCCCGAGCGGAAAGGCGAGCGGAACGCCGCGGTAGTTCTCGCGGACGAGGCCGGCGTCCCGCAGCCCACGCACGCCGGCCGGGACGACCAGCAGCGCCGCGGCGACGGCGACCGGGAAGCCGATCCAGGTCACGGTCGCCGCGGGGCCAGCAGGTCCGGCAGCAGGCTGTCGGCGCTGCCCTTGACGCCGAAGCTGCCCTCCGCGCCCAGCAGCGCGAAGACCATCGCCAACCGCCCGGCGACCAGGTCGACGTCATCGACGCTGGCGATGTCGTTGCCCTGGAAGAAGGAGATCGAGGAGGGGTCCGCGCCGGTGCTCTCGACCCCGACCGCGGGCGCCCGCGTCGCTGCTATGCCCTCGATCAGCCCCGCCTCCAGTCGGCCGGCGGCAGCGCGCTGAACCGGCCCCATCTCCTGCGGCTGGTCGCGAACGACGATCACCGCGTCGAGACCGCCGAAGTTGCCGCTGGCGCGAGAGAAGAGACGGCTGCGGACCCGCTCCAGAAGAATCCCGCTCAACACCAGCTGCCTGCCGACGCCGACGCCGAAGGCGGTCTGGGTATCGGGATCGCGGGCGATGTTGGCGAAGCGCGTCCTTTCCAGGTCATCGGCGAGAGCCTGCAGATCGACCGGCTCGCGGACCACTCCGATCCCGACCAAGCGGCCGCCACTCGGAGCAAGCGCATCCTCGATCGCGTCGGAGACGTCGCCCGGCAGGCCGCCGAGGGCGAGCACCGCGATCCGTCGACCTCGCAGCTGGTTTTGGACGAGCATCGGGTAGACGCGGCTGCCGAACTCCTCCGCGCGCGCCAGTTCGCCGTTCAGCTCGTCGGCCCGCTCGCGGGCGTCCTCGAGGTTGCCGGTGAGGCTGCGCTCGAGGTTGCGGCGGGTGTCGTCGATCGTGTCGCCACCGAGGGTGGCGCCGATAACGATCCCGATCGCCAGCGCCAGGAAAACGGCGATCAGCGAGGTCGCGTGGTAGCGGGCGCTGTAACCCATCAGCGGCCGAAGGCTAGAGCCCGAGCCAGATCTTCAGCTTGAGCCAGATCAGATCGACGAGGTCGCCGAGTGCTGGCGAGGCGATCACGAGGATCGCCAGCAGGATCGCGAAGGCGGCGAGGAAGGGTGCAACCGGGCCGAGACCCGAGCCGGGGTTGTAGAGGCGGCTCACCCCCTTGGCGTCGACCAGGCGATCGCCGATCCGCAGCCGGGTAAGAAAGGTCGAGGACATGCCGGCCCGCTTGCGGTCGAGGAACTCGATCAGGTTGAAGTGGGCGCCGACGGCGACGATCAGATCCGCCCCCTTCTCGTAGGCCATCAGCATCGCGACGTCCTCGCTGGTGCCGGCGGCGGGCACGAGCGTGTGCTCCAGCCCCATCGCTAGGAGGCGGTCGCGGCCGGGGGCGCGCCCATCGGGGTAGGCGTGGACGATCAGCTCCGCCCCGCAGCGCAGCGCCTCGTCCCCGGCCGAGTCCATGTCGCCGAGGATCAGGTCGGGCCTCAGCCCGGCCTCCAGCGCCCCGTCGGCGCCGCCGTCGACCGCGACGACGATCGGGCGCACGTCGCGGATGTAGGCGCGCAACGCCTTCAGGTCACGGCGGTGACGGTCGCCGCGGACGACGATCAGCACGTGGCGGTCGCGAAAGGAAGTGCGCGTGGGCGGGAACTCGATCCCGCCGGCGAGCAGGTCGGTCTCCTGGCGGACGTGGGCGACGGTGTTCTCGGCGAAGGCCGCCAGGGCCTCGTCGACGCGCTCGCGCTGGCGCTCGAAGCGCCGCTCCAGGTCCTCGACCCCGAGCACTTCGCCGCGCAGGATCTCCGTGCTCCCAGTGCGGACCGAGCCGCCGACCACCGTCACCGCTTCGCCGTCGCGCAGCAGCTCGAAGGGGTCGGCTTCGAGGTCGACCAGCGTCACGCCGGCGCGGGCGAGCAGCAGCGGGCCGGCATTTGGGTAGCGGCCGTCGGTCGACTCCGCGGCGTTGAGGACCGCCCGGACGCCGGTGGCGATCAGCTCCTCGGCCGCGATCCGGTCGATGTTGCGGTGGTCGATGACTGCTACGTCACCGGGAACGAGGCGCTTGACCAGCTCCTTGGTGCGGCGGCCGAGCCGGGCGGTTCCCTCGATCGTCCCTCCGCCCGGGGCGCCGTTGCGTCGCGACAGCAGCGCAGGCAAACGACGACGGGTGACGGTAGCCACGGCATGAGCCTACCGGGGGCGGCCCGATGGTCGGAGCTCAGGCCGCGGCCAGCAGCTCGCGAGCGTGCCTGGTGGCCGCCTCGTCGGAGCGCCCACCGCCGAGCATACGGCGGATCTCGTCGACGACACCGGCGCGGTCGAGGCGCTCCACGGTCGCCGTCGCGGTGCCCGCGCCGACGTCCTTCTCGATCCGGAAATGCGTCGGGGCCAGCGAGGCGACCTGCGGCAGGTGGGTGATGCAGAGGACCTGGCGCTCCTCGCCGAGCGCCCGCAACCTCTCCCCCACGACCCGCGCCGTGTTGCCGCCGATCCCGGCGTCGATCTCGTCGAAGACGAGGGTCGCGGTGTCGGCGCCGCCGCCGAGGCCGGTCAGCGCCAGCATCACCCGCGACAGCTCCCCGCCCGACGCGGCGTCGCGCAGCGGCGCTGGCTCCAGGCCCGGAT
>DASVWY010000040.1:0-5450 GCA_036392975.1 Solirubrobacterales bacterium
CGCTCGGTGGCCCAGGCCGCCAGTTCCTCGGCGCGAGCGGAGAACGAAGGATCGGCGAGGATGCGCCGCGCGGCCCAGCGCAGTGGTGCGGGCCGGCAGAGGCGCCAGGGCAGCGAGAGGCCCGCCTTGGCCCAACTGACCCGCATCGCCGTCTCGCTCATGTCGCCGATGAAGGGGCTGATCAGCAACGGCGTGCCGGCGGCGAGAGCGCGCGCCACGGTCCCGTGGCCGCCGTGCGAGATCACCAGTGAGGCGGCGGGCATCAGCTGGCTGTAGCTGAGCCAGTCGACCAGGATCGCGTTGGCGGGCACCTCTATCGGCTCCTGCGGCACCACCCGGTTGGTCGTAGCCACGACTCGTACTGGCTCCCCGGCCAGCGCCTCGAGTGCCGTGCGGACCAGGTGGTTGCGCGAATCATGTGCCGTGCTCGGGGCCACCAGCACGAGCGGCTCGGGCCCCGGCGGCAGTTCGATGTCCGGATGGGGGACCTCGAAGGTCATCGGTCCCGTCACCTCGACTCCCGCTGGCCAATGGCGCGGGTACTCGAGCTGGGGGAAGGTGCCGACCAGGGCCAGGTCGGGACTGATTCCGCCGTGGAACCGCTCGGTCGGCGGCAGGCCGAGGCGAGATCGCTGCCGGTTGAGGTCGTTGCGCCCCTGCTCGAGACCGACGTCGAGCGCCCGCTGCCCGGCTCGCCAAACGCTGCGCCCGAGCGGGGTCCGAGGCGGTTGCAGGCCGACCGCGAAGAACGGCAGTCCCGGCGCGACCACCGGATAGATGTGTGGGATCAGGGTCGCCCGGGGAATCCCGGCGACCTCAGCCGCGAGCGCCGGAGCCAGCGTCAGGATGTCGCTGACGACGGCGTGGGGCCGCATCTCCCCGAGCAGAGGCAGCAGCGCCCGCGCCGCCTCGGCCGCGTGGCTGCCCTCCGGCGAATCGGGATCGGGGGGAGGGAACATCCGGTATTCCTCCGCCGCGGCGAAGCCCAGCCCGGCGCCCTCGACGGCGTCGCGTCGCTCCTCCCAGGTCTCGATCGTCACCTCGTGGTCGCGTCCCGCCAGCGCCTTCCCCAAGGCGATGGCCGGGAAGACGTGGCCAGGATCACCGAAGGCGGCGACCAGGAAGCGCATCTAGGGGGTGTCGAGCCCCTCGCTCGGTCGCGTGAAGACGATCTCCGGCACGTGGCAGTTGGGCGACGTGTGGAGGAGAAAGCGGACGGCCTCGCCGATGTCCTGCGGCCGGATCATCTCCTCGGCGGGCACCTGGCCCTTCGCGAACTCGGTCATCGGCGTATCGACGAAGCCCGGCGCCAGGGCGGTGCACTGGATCCCGGCGGCGCCGACCTCGCGGTGGGTCGACTGGGTGAAGTTGATCACCGCGCCCTTGGTCGCGGCGTAGACGGAGAGCCAACCCTGGCCGCTTTTGCCCGCGATCGAGGCCGTGTTGACGATCAGCGCCTTGCCGTGCTCGGCGCCCGCCTCGCGCAGCATCGGCAGGCCCTCGCGGGTGCCGATGACAAGCGCGCGGAGGTTGACGGCGAGCTGCATGTCGAGGTACTTGGTCTTGATCTCCTCCATCGGCGCGCCGATCCCGACGCCCGCGTTGTTGACCAGCGCGTCGAGTCGCCCGTAGGCCTCGCGATGCTTGGCGAAGATGCCGACCACCTCCTCCTCGTCGGTCATGTTGGCGGCGACGCTCAGCACCTCGAAGCCGTCGTCACGAAGCCCCGCGGCGGCTTCCTCCAGCTTCTCGGGACGGCGTGCCGACACGGTCAGCGCATACCCCTCTTCGCCCAGGGTGCGGGCGATCGCCAGCCCGATGCCGCTCGACGCTCCCGTGATCAGTGCAGCTCGCTCCGCCATCGCCTCTCCTCGTGCTCGTCTTTCCTCGGCGGCGGACCCTATACGGCACCCTGTCGTGACGCCTGCAGGGCGCGATGCCTGCCGGCCAGTGGCGAATAACATGCCTGACCGGATGCCCGTGCGCCGAGCCATATGCGCTTTCGTCTGCCTGCTCGTCGCCCTCGCGGCTCCCGCGGGCTGTGGCGATGACGGGGGCTCCCCCGGGCCCGGCTCCGAAGGGACCGCAGAAAACCGCGCGGCGCCGCCGAAGAGCGCCTTTCCGCCGGCGGCGGGAAGGTCGCTCACCGAGATCGTGAAAACCGCGGACGCGCCGGCGCCGCTGGTGGTCTCGCCGGCGGGCAAAGTCTTCTACCGCGGCGAGAACCGCTTCGCGTTCGGTGTCTTCGAGCCCGACCGGACGCCCGTATCCGACGCCGAAGTCGCCCTCTACATCGCCAAGGTGCCGTCGACGAGCACGACGGCAGGCGGAAGCGGGGAAGACTCGAAAGGCGCGGTGGCGAGGGCGCGACGGGAAGCGCTGGAAGCCCCCGCGACCGGGCCGTTCCCAGCGCGAATCGAAAGCATCGATACGGAGGCCTCCTTCCGCGCCCAGACCACCGCCAACGACCCCAACGCGCCATCGGTCGTCTACGTGACCGCGTTGGACTTCCCCAGCGACGGGGAGTGGCGCATCGCCGCCCTGATCAGGGAAGGCGACGAAACGACCGGGGCGTTGCTGCCGAGCGTGATCGTCGGTGAATTCACCCGCATCCCGCGGGAGGGGGAGAAGGCGCCGCCGATCCATACGCCGACCGCGGAGGACGCCGGCGGGGACCTTTCCGAGGTCACGACCCGGGTTCCGCCAGATACCCAGAACCAGGTCGATTTCGCGGACGTTCTGGGCGAGGAGCCAATCGTCCTCTTGTTTGCAACCCCTCAGTTCTGCCAGAGTCGAGTCTGCGGGCCGGTCGTCGATGTGGCTGAGCAGGTAAAAGAGACGGGGGACTACGACGCGGCCTTCATCCACATGGAGATCTTCAACGACAACGACCCGAACAAGGACGTCAGGCCGCAGGTGCGGGCGTACCGCCTGCCGAGCGAGCCGTGGCTGTTCGTGATCGACCGCACGGGCACGATCCGGACCGCCCTCGAGGGACCGTTCGGCGTCGAGCAGCTGACCCGCGCCGTCGGGGAGGTGACCGGCAGATGAACGAGCAGGCCGCCTCCGATTCGGAGCTCCTCAAGTCGTTTGCCGAGGAGGCGAAGCGGCGCTGCGACGTGATCGCGGCCGGCCTGGCGACCGAGACCGAAGACTTCGAGACCCTGCGCGCGGAAGCCCATGCCCTGCGGGGCACCGCCGGCGCGGTCGGCCTCAGACGCCTGGCCGAGCTGGCCGGCCTGATGGAATCCGACCTCGCCGAAGCCAAGGACACCGGCGTCCTCCGCGGCGGCCGCTCCCACCAGATCGCCGATGCCGCCAAAGCCCTCTCCGACGGCGCCGCAGCCGCCGCCGAGGGCAAAGAAGAGCCCCCCGACGTCGGCCGCTCTCTGGCCCAGCTCTTCAGCGCCTGACGACCCTCCCACTGTCCCCACTCGCGCTACCCTCGCGGTCGAGGGGCGGTAGCTCAGTTGGTCAGAGCAGCGGACTCATAATCCGTCGGTCGCTGGTTCGAGTCCAGCCCGCCCCATCGAAGAATGGCTCTAGAAAGGAATGCATCGCGATCGCGGAGCGGATTTAGTCCCGAAATTGGTCCCGAACTCCCGCGACATCCTCCGGGACGCTCTCCGAAGTCGAGGCCACTCACGCCGTTACACTGGTGCTATGAGCGACCCCCTGCACCTCACGATCCTCTACGAGGAGGGAGACAACGGCTGGATCGTCTCCTCAATCCCCGAGGTCCCCGGCGTGCTCAGCCAGGGCCGAACCAAGGATGAGGCCCGCGAGATGGCGCTGGACGCCCTGGCGGGGATGCTTGAGCTGCGTGCCGCAGAGCACCAGCCTCAAGGCAGGTCGGTTGGCAGCGAGTCGCTCAACATCGTCGCGGCGTGAAGCGCCGAGATCTCGAGCGGCACCTGAAGAAACATGGTGCCCGCCTGCTGCGCGAGGGCGGTCGCCACAGCTACTGGGGCATGGACGCGGAGCGCTCCACCTCGGTGCCTCGCCATCGCGAGATTGCCTATCCGCTAGCACGAGCCATTTGCAAGCAGCTTGGAATTCCCCCGCCTGGAGGGTCTCGCTAGTCGGCGCTGGTTTCTATTACTACTCGGGGAATTTGACCCTGCCTATCGGAAGATTGCGATTGTGAGCCAGACCGGGTTTGACGGAGACCTCGAAGCCAGGATTCCTCCTGGTGGAAGGGAACCGATCAAGCCATGCCACGAACGAGGAAGTACCCCGAAGAGCTGTTGGAGCGCGGCGCCCGGATGGTCTTCGAGTCCGGGCGGCCCATCGCCCACGTAGCGCGCGACCTCGGCATCCACCACGAGACGTTGCGCAAGTGGGTGCGCCAAGCCGAAGCCGACCAGGGCAAACGGTCGGAGCTGCTGAGCACCGAGGAGCGACAGCGCCTGAAGGCGCTGGAGCGCGAGAACCGCGAGCTGCGACGGGCCAACGAAATCCTCAAGTCCGCCTCGGCGTTTTTCGCCGCCGAGCTCGACCCACGCCGAACGAAGTGAGCGCCTTCATCGAGGAGCACAGGGAGCGCTTCGGGGTCGAGCCGATCTGCAGGGCCCTGGAGGTGTCGGCCTCCGCCTACTACGAGCGACGAACAGGCAGGCGATCGGCCCGCGCGATCGAGGACGAGCGGCTGCTGGAGCGCATCCGCGAGGTCCACGAGCGCAACTACTGCGCCTACGGCTACCGGCGGCTGTGGATCGCGCTGAAGCGCGAGGGCGAGCAGGCCGGCCGCGGCCGCGTGCAGCGGCTGATGCGAGACGCCGGGATCCAAGGTGCCAAGCGGCGCGGCAAGCCCTGGCGCACGACAACGCCGGATCCGGACGCTCGCCGCCGGCCCGACCTGGTCGAGCGCGATTTCAGCGCCACCGCGCCGAACCGGCTTTGGGTCGGCGATCTGACCTACCTGCGCTCCTGGGAGGGCGTCACCTACCTCGCCTTCGTGATCGACGCCTTCAGCCGCAAGGTCGTCGGCTGGCAGCTCGCCTCCCACATGCGCACCGACCTGGTGCTCGACGCGCTGCGGATGGCGCTCGCCCAGCGCGAGCCCGGCGCTGACTTCGAGCTCGTGGCGCATAGCGATCGCGGCTCGCAATACACGTCGGCCGACTACACCCAGGAACTGGACGACCATGGCGTCCTGGCCTCGGTCGGGAGTGTCGGCGACGCCTACGACAACGCGATGGCCGAGAGCTTCGTCGACACCTTCAAGACCGAGCTGATCGCCGACCGCTCGTGGCGTTCTCGCACTCAGCTCGAGCTGGCCGTCGTCGAGTACATCGCCTGGTTCAACAACGACCGCCTGCACGAATCCCTCGGCGATCTCTCTCCCGTTGAGTTCGAGTCCCTATACGTTGCCCAGGGGGTCCAACTGAGCAATCCCTCTTAAATTGGAATCCAACTAAAACGGTCTCCGTCAAACCCGGTCTGGCTCA
>DASVWY010000041.1:0-7179 GCA_036392975.1 Solirubrobacterales bacterium
GACGCTCTCGTCGTCCGCGACAGCGCCGAGCAGCTCCTCGACCGAAGTCCGCGCCTCCGGGCCACCGGCGAGGAGCGCCACCGCATCGTCGCTCTCGATCCTTGGTCCCTTCCCAGCACGCTCCGCCGCCCGCGCCAGCGAGACCCAGCGCTCGCGAGCAGGGTCCTCGACGATGACACCCTCGGCTGTTCTCCTCAGCTTCAGCTCGCGGCGATTATGCCTCCTCCTAGAATCGGTCGACTCGCCCGAACCCACCGGTCCGGGCGCTTCGCATGCCATGAGCCTCAGACCGCTGATCGAGATAGCCGCCGAGAACGAGCGCCTGCACGCGCTCGCCGGCCGCGTGCACGAGGCCGCCGACCGCGGCGAGCCGGCGCCCGCACGCGTCTCGGCGACGCTGCGGCCGCTGCTGCTGGCGACGTTGCTGGAGGACGACCGCGCTCTGGCCGGCCGTGCCGCCCTGGTGGTCAGCGCCGACGACCGTTCGGCCCGCGACCTCGCCGCCGACCTGCGCGCCTACCTGGCGCCGCGGCGGGTGCGCTTCTACCCCTCGCGCGGCACCGGCTACGCCTCGCACGTCACCCCGCCGCCACACCTGGTCGGGCTGCGGATCGACGCCCTCGATTCGCTCAGCCAGGAGGACGACGCCGTCGTCGTCGCCAGCGCGACGGCCCTCGCCGAGGCGGTGCCCGACGCCTCCCTGCGCCCGACCGGCTTCGCGATCGAGCTTGGTGAGGAGATCGAGCTCGACGCCGTCGCCCGTGACCTCGTCGCCGCCGGCTACGAGCGGGTCGAGCAGGTCGAGGAGCGAGGCCAGTTCGCGATCCGCGGCGGCATCCTCGACGCCTTCCCGGCGACCGAGGAGCGGGCGGTGCGGATCGAGCTGTTCGGCGACGAGATCGAGTCGATGCGCTGGTTCTCGACCTTCACCCAGCGCTCCCTGGAGGAGGCCGAGCGGGTCGAGCTGGCGCCCGCCGCCGAGCTCGACCTCGAGCACCGGGAAATGGCCGAGCTGGCGGCGATGGCGGCGGCCGAGAGGGGCGAGGAGGCGCCGAGCGCCGCCGAGGCGCTGCCGCTCGACCGTTTCGGTCCGCCCCTCGACCTCGTGCCCGAGTCGACCGCGACGATCCTCGCCGCCGCCGACGAGATCGAGCCCGCCCTGCGCGACCACTGGGAGGACGCGACGGCGGCGATGCACGCCGACGACGCCCAGCATCTCTACGTCGACGTCGCCGCGCCGCTGGCCGAGCGCGCCGCGCTGGCGGTCAGCGCCAGCGGCGAGGAAGACGAGGACGCTTTCCGCGCCGCCCGCGCCGAGTCGCCCGCCCGCAGCATCAAAGAGGCCGAAGGCGAGCTGGAGAAACTGATCCGCTCCGGCTACCGCACCGTCGTCGCCTTCGACAGCCAGGGCGAGGCCCAGCGCGCCCGCTACGGGCTCGACCGCCTCGACGCGGCGATGCTCGACGGCGGTCTGCTCTCGCCCGAGCCGGGGCTGACCTTCGCCGAGGCGCGCCTGCGCGAGGGCTTCGTCAGCCCCGAGCTGCGCCTCGCGGTCTACCCCTTCCGCCGCCTCGTCCACCGCCGCCGGCGGGGCGCCGAGCGCGCCCCCGGCGCCGGCCGCGGCCGGCTCGCCTTCAGCGACCTGCGGGTCGGCGACTACGTCGTCCACGAGGACCACGGCGTCGCCCGCTTCGCCGGCTTCGAGACGCGCGAGGTCGGCGGCGTCACCCGCGACTACCTCTACCTCGAATACAAGGGCGAGGACCGCGTCTACGTCCCCACCGACCAGCTCGCCAAGCTGAGCCGCTACGCCGGCGCCGGGGCCGAGCCGACCCTCTCGGCGCTCGGCGGCAAACGCTGGCAGAACATGAAGGCGCGGGCGCGCCGGGCCGCCGGCGCCCTGGCCGGCGAGCTGCTCAACCTCTACGCGGAGCGCCGCACCCGCAAGGGCCACGCCTTCCCCCCCGACGGCGAGTGGCAGTTGGCGATGGAGTCCGCCTTCCCCTACCGCGAGACCGCCGACCAGGTCGAGGCGATCGAGGCCGTCAAGGGCGATATGGAGTCCGAGCAGCCGATGGACCGCCTGGTCTGCGGCGACGTCGGCTTCGGCAAGACCGAGGTGGCGCTGCGGGCGGCCGTCAAGGCCGCCTCCGACGGCAAGCAGGTGATGATGCTGGCGCCGACGACGATCCTCGCCCAGCAGCACTTCGGCACCTTCCGCGAGCGGCTCGCCGACCTCCCCTTCACCCTCGACTGGGTCTCGCGGCTGCGCAAGCCGGCGGAGACGAAGGAGGTGCTGAAGCGCTTCGAAGCGGGGGAGGTCGACATCCTGATCGGCACCCACCGGCTGCTCTCGCGCGATGTCCGCGCCAAGGACATCGGCCTCCTGATCGTCGACGAGGAGCAGCGCTTCGGGGTCAAGCAGAAGGAGCTGCTGCGTCAACTGAAGCTGAAAGTCGACGTGCTGGCGCTCTCGGCGACGCCGATCCCGCGCACCCTGCAGATGAGCCTCGCCGGCCTGCGCGACATCTCGACGATCGAGACGCCGCCCGAGGGACGGCGTCCGGTTCGCACCTACGTCGGCCCCTACGACGAGGACCTGGTGCGGCAGGCGATCGAGCGCGAGCTGGAGCGCGGCGGCCAGGCCTTCTTCCTCCACAACCGGATCGAGAGCCTGCCCGAGGTCGCCGAGCGGCTGCGCGGGCTGGTGCCGAAGGCGCGGGTGGTCGAAGCCCATGGGCAGATGGAGGAGTCCGAGCTGGAGAAGACCATGCTGACCTTCCTGCGCGGCGAGGCGGACTGCCTGGCGACGACGACGATCATCGAGTCCGGCCTCGACATCCCGACCGCCAACACGCTGATCGTCGAGCGGGCCGACCGCCTCGGCCTCGCCCAGGCCTACCAGATCCGCGGCCGCGTCGGGCGCTCCCGCGAGCGCGCCTTCGCCTACCTGCTCTACCCCTCGGCCGAGGCGCTGACCGAGGAGGCGGCGGCGCGCCTCTCGACCCTCGCCGACCACACCGAGCTCGGCTCCGGCTTCAAGATCGCGATGCGCGACCTCGACATCCGCGGCGCCGGCGACCTGCTCGGCGAGGAGCAGTCGGGCCACGTCGCCGCGGTCGGCTTCGAGCTCTACTGCCAGATGATCGACGAGGCGGTGGCCGAGGCCAGCGCCGCCGGCGAGGGCGCCGAGGAGGCGCCGGAGCCGCTGCGCTTCGACGTCCCGGTCGACGCCTACCTGCCGGCCTCCTTCATCCCCTTCGAGGCGGCGAAGATCGACGTCCACCGTCGCATCGCGGCCGCCCGCGCGCCCGGGGAGCTGCGCGCGATCCGCGACGAGCTGAGCGATCGCTTCGGCCCGCCCCCGGCGGAGGCCGAGAACCTGCTGGCGTTGCAGCGGGCGCGGATCGAGCTGCGGCTGGCGGGCGCGGAGAGCGTCGAGCTGCGCGGCGGACGGCTCAGCGTGCTCGGCGTCGAGCTCGACTCCGAGGGGGCGGGCGCCCTGCGGGAGCGGGTCGAGGGGGCGCTCTACGAGTGGCGGGAGAAAACCGCCTCGGTTCGCGTTCCCGACGATCCGGCCGCCCGGCTCGCCGCGGTCCTGGCGATGGCCGCCGGCCTGCGCGAGGCGAGGGCGTCGGCGCCGGTCGAAGAAGATATGCTGGCGGCCCCGTGAGTCGTCAGGGTGGGAGAAAACCAGGCAGAGGGGCGAGCAAAGCCTCCCAGCGGCCCGCCGGGCCCGAGGCCGCGCGCCGGCGCGGCCTGCTCGTCTTCGGCGCCATCTTCGTCATCCTCTTCGTCGTCGTCGCGATCGCCGAGGGCATCGGCGACCCGTCCATTCCCTCCGGCGACATCGTCCTGGTCGAGGAGGCGCCTGGAGACAGCGGCGAGATCAGCAAAGCGGACTTCGACCACGCGTTCGAGCTGGCCCTCGCCGCCGACGGCCAGAAAAAACCCCCGAAACCCGGCAGCGCCAAATACGAAGAACTGAAGGAAGCGGCGCTGACGACGCTGCTCGAATCGGCCTGGCTCGAAGGGCAGGGCGAGGAAATGGGCATCACCGTCAGCGATCAGAAAGTCGACGAAGAATTCAAAAAACTGAAGAAAGAAAACTTCCAGACGGAGGCCGAATACCAGGAATTCGTCAAACAGGCCAAATTCACGCCGGAGGACATCGAAGACCGGGTGAGGCTGCAGGTGCTGAGCACCGAGATCCAGGAAGAGATCCAGTCGGACCCGCCGACGCCGAGCCAGCGCGAAGTCGAAAACTATTACGAGGCGGCCAAGGCGACGCAGTTCACGAAACCGCCCAGCCGCGACGTTCGTCTGATCCTCAACAAAGAAGAGGAGAAGGCGGAAAAAGCCCTGGCGGCGCTGGAAAGCAGCAGAACGGCCAAAGACTGGAGCCGGATCGCCAAAGAATTCTCCGAGGACCCGGCGACCAAAGAAAAAGGCGGCCTGCAGAACGGCATCATCGAAGGAGGGATCGAAGAACCGGTGGCAGCGGAGATCTTCGACGCGCTCGAAGGGCAGCTCGAGGGGCCGATCAAAGCCCCGCGCGGGTTCTACGTCTTCGAAGTGCAGAGCTCTGAAGAGGAAACGGTCGAAGGCCTCGACAAAGTCGAAGGACAGATCCAGAGCCAGCTCGCCCAGCAGCTCGAACAGGAAAACTTCGGCGCCTTCGTCGCCTCCTTCAACGAGAGGTGGAGCTCACGCACCTTCTGCGCCGAGGACTACCTGATCGAACGTTGCGCGAACTTCGAGGGCGACGGCCGCCCAGCCGGCGCCCCGCCCGCCTGCTACGAAGACGATCCCGACGGCGGGCGTCCCGAAGCCTGCCCGGCGCCGGTCTTCCAGGCGATCCCGGCGCTGCCGGGATCGGTGACGCCGTTGGCGCCGCAGGGCAACCCGCTGGCGCAGCGCCCGGTGCCGGCCGGCGAACCGAAACCGGCGGCCGAAGAAGGGGCGACCGGGTTGCCGCCCGGCGCCGTCCCGCCGCCCTCCGAATAGTCCTGCCCTCTCAATAGACTGGCGCGCCCGTGAGCGTCATCGCCTCGATCCACGCGCGCCAGATCCTCGACTCGCGCGGCAACCCCACGGTCGAGGTGGAGGTCGTGCTCGAGTCCGGGGCGCGGGGGGTCGCTGCGGTCCCCTCCGGCGCCTCGACCGGGGAGTTCGAGGCGGTCGAGCTGCGCGACGGCGGCGACGCTTGGGTCGGGAAGGGAGTCTCGCGAGCGGTTGCCAACGTCAACGAGGAGATCGCTAGGGCGCTGAGCGGCGCCCGGGCCGCCGACCAGCGCGCCCTCGACGAGACGATGATCGAGTTGGACGGCACTCCCAACAAGGGGCGGCTCGGAGCCAACGCGATCCTCGGCGTCTCGCTGGCGGCGGCCAAGGCCGCCGCGGCCGATTCCGATCAGCCGCTCTACCGTTACCTGGCCGAGCTTTACGGCGGCGGCGAGCCGACCCTTCTGCCGGCGCCGATGATGAACGTGCTCAACGGCGGCGCCCACGCCGACAACTCGGTCGACTTCCAGGAGTTCATGGTCGTCCCGGCCGGGGCTTCGAGCTTCTCGGAGTGCTTGCGGGTGGGGACCGAGGTCTTCCACGCCCTGAAGAAGAGCCTCGCCTCGCAGGGGCTGGCGACGGCGGTCGGCGACGAGGGCGGCTTCGCGCCCAACCTGGAGTCCAACGAGGCGGCCCTGCAGGCCGTCCTGGCCGGCGTCGAGGCGGCCGGGTACGAGCCGGGCTCCGACGTCTTCATCGCGCTCGATCCGGCCACCAGCGAGGTCTACGAGGGCGGCGTCTACGCGCTCGAGCACGAGGGCCGCTCGCTGAGCAGCGAGGAGATGGCCGACTACTGGGCGGATGCCTGCTCGCGCTACCCGATCGTCTCGATCGAGGACGGCATGGACGAGGAGGACTGGGACGGCTGGAAGCTGCTGACCGAGCGGATCGGCGAGCGGGTGCAGCTGGTCGGCGACGACCTCTTCGTCACCAACCCGGAGCGGCTGCGGCGGGGGATCGAGCTCGGCGTCGGCAACTCGATCCTGGTCAAGGTCAACCAGATCGGGACCCTGACCGAGACCCTGGAGGCGATCCGGATCGCCCGCGAGGCCGGCTACACGGCGGTCATCTCGCATCGCTCGGGGGAGACCGAGGACACGACGATCGCCGATCTGGCGGTGGCGACCCGTGCCGGGCAGATCAAGACCGGCGCCCCCTCGCGCTCGGATCGGGTGGCCAAGTACAACCGGCTGTTGCGGATCGAGGAGGAGCTTGGGGCCAGGGCGGAGTTCGCCGGCCTGGGAGCCTTCCTTCAAGCGTCGAGACGGTGAAGGAATGCGGCGCCCGACCGCAAAGGAGCGGGCATGGCAGCGCGCGCACGGAGCCGGACCACGGCCGCATCTCGACCCAAACGCCGTCCCGCCGCCCGGCGCAGGCCAGCCGCTCGGCGCGGCGGCAGCCGCATCCGCTGGGACCGGGTCGGCCGCATAGCGCTCACCTTCGTCCTCGCCGCCGTCCTCTACTCCTACCTGAACCCGGCGATCGACCTGTTCAAGACCTACACGGCGACGACCGCGGCCAAAGCCGAGCTCCACGAGATGCTGCGCGAGAACAAGCGCCTCCACCGGCGGATCCAGACGGCCGACGACCCGATCGTCGTCTACCGCAAGGCGAGGGCGCAGGGGATGGTCGCCGAAGGCGAGACGCCGATCGTCGTCCGCGGCCTGGGCGGCTGATCGACCGCAGCGGAGGTCCCGGTGGTTAGCGCCGGCTCCTACGTTCTGAGCGTCGTACTACTGGCGGCGCTGGTCGTATCGCTGGGGTTCTCGGCGGTTCGCCTGCGCCAGCGGCTGCTGCCCGATTGGGAGGGAGCGCCGGCTCACCTGGTCGAGGCGATAGTCGGGGTGGCACTGCTGATCTGGTTGAGCGAGCTGCTCGGCGTCTTTGGACTCTTCTACGCGTGGACTCTCGTAACCGCCTCGGTACTCCTCGCAGCAGCTATCGCTTTTGGCCCGCGGGTCCTGTCGCGGGGGGAAGGTCGTCGTCCTCGCAAGCTGCGGGCGACGACCCACGCCCCCACGCCACCCGCGGGAGAAGCGTCTCTGCCGGGGGGTGGCGCGGATTTGGGGGACCAGCCTGAGGAGCTACTGCACCGCAAGGCTGGTGGAACCAAAT
>DASVWY010000042.1:0-2875 GCA_036392975.1 Solirubrobacterales bacterium
GAGACAACGGCCACCAGCCCAACCCACTCCACAGTCCCCTGCCCCCGCTCGCCCACACCGGCTACAGGCGCCGGGACGCCACTCTCTCCCCGCTCCAGGGGACGTGCCGGTATTTATGCACGCATACGGTGGTCTAAGTCCCGGCACGTCGGGGGCTTTGGGCCAGGAGGCGCTTCAGCTCTCGGGCAACGGTCTCGGGTTCGCGCTCCAAACGTCGATGTGTCAGACGGATGACTCGGTAGCCCTCAGCCTGCATGGCAGCGTCTCGGGCCCGGTCGCGCTCGAAAGCTGCCCGGTGCCCGTGGTAGCTGAAGCTGTCGGCCTCGACCATCAGTTTCTCTCTTGGCCAGAAGGCATCGACCTCATGCCCGAGCACTCCGACGTTCGTGGCAGGCAGGGGGAGGCCGTACTCACGGCAAAGGGCGAGGACTCGGTCCTCGAGCGGGGAGCGGGTCGTGTCCGGCATCCGCGCCGCCTCGATCAGGGGGCGGATCGATTTGAGCCCCCGGCGCCCATGCCCGCGGGCGTAGACGTCTTCCAGCGCCCGCATCTCCAGCAGGCGCAGCCGACTGGCTTCCTCGAAGGTCCTTTCGACTTGTCGCTCGTCCACGACCTCGGCCAGATCGAGCAGCGTGCGCGCAACCGAGGTGACGGGGATTCCAGCCACAGCCGTGCGATCGGCTGGGTCGATTCCTCCCTCATGGACCGCGATCCCGGGTCTCCGCCTCCCGCTCGCCGAGGAGACTTCGATCGGATTGCGGCGGGGTCGCATCAAGCTCCAGAGCGCCGCGGCGCTTCGGTGACTCAGCAGGGTTCCTTCTCCACATGCCAACACGGCAGCCATCCAGTGCCCGTGTTGGCCGATGCATCCATGACCAAGTGCGTAAACGCAGCGGTGAAGGCGATGGAGCCGGCCCGTTTCGAGCCGATGCCCGATCATCCGGATGCTCAGGCCTGCGGCAAGCAGCTGCCGTCGTGAGACGACGCCATGCTGTCTGGCCGCGAGCGCTGCGAGCTCTCGTTCGCGCTTCGCCAGCGCCCGCCTTCCCGGACGTGCCGGCAATTGTGCACACATATGGTGGTCTAAGTCCCGGCACGTCCAAACTCGCCCCCCGCGGGGATGCGAATTACGGGCAGTTTGCGGGACTTGCGGCCGTTTCGGACGGCGCCGCGGTGCGGGACGGATTAGAGCTGCTGGATCTCGGCGGCTATCTCGGCGGCGGCCTGTTTGGCGTCGGCGAACAGCATCGAGGTGTTTGGTTCGTAGAAGAGGTCGTTGTCGATGCCGGCGAAGCCGGGGCTGAGGGAGCGCTTGATCACGATCACCTGCTGGGCCTCGTTGACCTCGATGATCGGCATTCCGGCGATCGGGCTATCCGGGTCGTTCTTGGCCGCCGGGTTGGTGACGTCATTCGCGCCGACCACCACCGCCACGTCGGTGCGCGGCAGTTCCGGGTTGACCTCCTCCATCTCCTTCAGCTGCTCGTAGGGCACGTCGGCCTCGGCCAGCAGGACGTTCATGTGGCCCGGCATGCGGCCGGCCACCGGGTGGATCGCGTAGCCGACCGTGACGCCGCGCTTCTCCAGCTCGTCGGCGACCTCCTTGATCGCGTGCTGGGCCTGGGCGACGGCGAGGCCGTAGCCGGGGACGATCACGACCGAGTCGGCGTAGGCGAGCTTGATCGCGGCGTCCTGGGCGCCGATGGAGACGTGGGGTCGCTCCTCGGTGGAGCCGCCGCCACCGCTCGGGGCGCCGCCGAAGCCGGCGAAGAGGATGTTGCCGACCGAGCGGTTCATCGCCGTCGCCATCTCCATCGTCAGGATCGTTCCCGAGGAGCCGACCAGGGTGCCGGCGACGATCAGCGCCACGTTGTCGAGCGCGAAGCCGGCGGCAGCGGCGGCGAGGCCGGTGAAGGCGTTGAGCAGCGAGATCACGACCGGCATGTCGGCGCCGCCGATCGGCAGCACCACGAGGTTTCCGAGCAGCGCCGCGGCGATCAGCACGCCGATGAAGAGGCCCTCGGAGGGGCTGCCGTTGTCGCTGGCGAGGATGACGCAGGCGACCAGGATGCCGATCAGGAGCAGCGCGTTGATCACCTGCTGGCCCGGCACCGCCAACGGCCGGGTTGGGATCAGGTCCTGGAGCTTGGCGAAGGCGATGTTCGAACCCCAGAAGGAGACCGAGCCGACGACGGCCGAGAAGAGGATCGGGATCAGCGCGTCGAGCGGGATCTCGTGCCCGAGCGAGATCCCGTGGCGGATCTCCGACCAGGCGATCAGCGCCACCGCGCCGCCGCCGACCCCGTTGTAGAGGGCGACCATCTGCGGCATCTCGGTCATCTGCACCCGGATCGAGGCGACCACGCCAACCGCGCTGCCGATCGCCAGGGCGCCGAACAGGATGCCCCAGTTGCCCATCCCGTCCAGCAGCAGCGTCGTCACCACGGCGATCGCCATGCCGCCGGCGGCGATCAGGTTGCCCTGTTTCGCCGTGGTCGGGTGGGTGCCGCGACGGACGCCGATGATGAACAGCGAGAAGGCGACGATGTAAAGCGCCGTGGCGGCGTCGCCGCCCGGCTCGAACACGGCGAAGAGACTCACGAGCCGCCCCCGTCAGAGCTGGCCGCCCCCGGACGCGAGGTCGAGGAGGCGGCCTCAGCCTTCGGCTTCGGCTTGCGCGAGAACATCCCCAGCATCCGGTCGGTGACCATGAAGCCGCCGACGATGTTGATCGCGCCGAAGGCGATCGCAATCGTGCCGATCACGTACTCGAGCCCGTCGTCGGCGAAGCCGACGACGATCAGACCGCCCAGCATCACGATCCCGTGGATCGCGTTGGTCTGCGACATCAGCGGCGTGTGCAGCGTCGTCGGCA
>DASVWY010000043.1:0-2126 GCA_036392975.1 Solirubrobacterales bacterium
CGACCGCCACGATCGCGTCGTGGACCGTCGGGGTTCGCAGCGGCTCGACCTCGGCCTGGCTGGCGGCCTCGCCCAGGGCATCCTCGGTGAAGGTGCCGGCCGGCCCGAGGTAGGCGACCCTCATTCGAAGGCGACGGTGTAAGTGGCCTCGTTGTTTTCGGAGACCTGCTCGCCGGGGACGGGCTCGGCCACGACTTCGATCGTCACTTCGCCTTCGGGCGCCGGCGTCAGCGGGATCGTCACCGATTCGGTTTCGCCGGCGGCGATCGTGCTGATCTCGCCCTGCAGGGTGCCGCCGCCGCTGACGGTGACCGAGACCGTGACCCCGTTCTCGGTCGATTCGCCCTGGTTCTGGACTTCGACTTCGACTTCGGGCGTTTCTTCGCCGCTGACCGAGACGCTGGCTTCGGGCGAGAGTTCGGTGCCGTTGACGCTGGTGCCGATCAATCCCAGGCCGTGGACGCCTGGGGTGGCGGCGCCGGTTGCGCCGCTGACCGAGCCGAGCGCCGAGCTGACCTCTTCTTCGTCCAGCCACTTGGTCCCGTCGGGGACGAAGACGCTTTCCGGCACGTCCTCGCCTTCGATCCCGTTGTCGGCCAGCGCTGCGTCGATCTCGGGGCGGACGACGGTCGCATAGAGGACGTCGCTCGCCATCAGCTTCTGGATCTGCTTGGCGATGCCGGCGGTCGCTTTCTCGGCGCCGACGTCGCCCAGCGCCGTGCTCATCTTTTCGGCGATCCCCGCCATCGCGCTGCTGCGCAGCGCGTAGACCAACTCCAGCGCGGTCTGCGCGTCGCCCATGTCGCCCGGGGCGTCGAGGCCGTCGATGCGCGAGGCGTAGTTGTCCATCGCGCTGCGGTCGGCCTTGACGCCGTCGACGAAATCGGTGACCGAGAGGCTGCCCGGGTCCGAGAGCTTGGCGAAGAAGCTTTCGCTGGTCTGCGACGTCTCGTCGACGATCTGGGTGACGTCGCCGGCGTAGTCCTTCAGCGCCCGGTCCTTGCGGGCGTCGAGGCAGCCCCGCACGCCGAGCACGATCAGGATCAGGACCAGCAGGCCGGCGCCGAGGGCGAGCCCCCGGCGCAGCAGGATCTGCTGCCGTTCGGGACGGCGCCGGGGGCGCGGCCGACGTCCCTGCCCGGATGCGATCGAATCCTCCAAGTTGCGGGCAGTATGTCGCAGGAGGAAGCGGATTCGCGGCGAAAGCCAGAAGTGCATTGGTCGGCTCGCTCGTCCTCAACCGCTTCTTGATCGAGCGCCGTATCGGCAGCGGCGGCTTCGGCGTGGTCTACGAGGCCTGGGATGGACGCCTGGAGCGCTCGGTCGCGGTCAAGGCGATCGAGTCCCGGGGCGACTCGCGCCGGCGGGTGCTTCGCGAGGCGCAGGCGGCCGCGCGCCTCAACCACCCCGGCATCGTCACCCTCTATGAGATGGGCGAGGAGGACGGCAACGCCCTGCTCGTCACCGAGTTGGTCGAGGGCGCGACGCTGGCCGAGCTGAGCGCGGCAGGCAGCCTCAGCGACCGCGAGATCGGCGAGATCGGCGCCGACCTCTGCGAGGCGCTCGACCACGCCCACGCCCGCGGCGTCGTCCACCGCGACGTCAAGCCGCAGAACGTGCTCGTCGGTGGCGAGGGCGAGCAGCGGGCCAAGCTGATGGACTTCGGCGTCGCCCGCCTCGCCGACTCGGCGGCGCTGACCGCGCCGGGCGACGTCGTCGGCACCCTCGCCTACATGTCGCCGGAGCAGGCCGAGGGGTCCGCCGCCGGCCCGGAGGCGGACGTCTACTCGCTCGCCCTGGTCCTCTACGAGTGCTGGAGCGGCGAGAACCCGAACCGCCGCGCCACCCCCGCCGCCACGGCCCGCGCGATCGGCGGCCGCCCGCGGCCCCTGCACCGCCTGCGTCCCGAGCTGCCGCGCGAGCTGAGCGAAACGATCGACGCCTGTCTGCAACGCCGCCCCGGCCGGCGTCCCAGCCTGGAGGAGCTCGGGACCGCCCTGGAGGAGTCGCTGGAGCTGCTCGCCGACCAGCTGCCCCGCCCCGCGCCGATCCTGGGCATGCGACTCGGGGTCGCCGCCGCGGCCGCGCTGCTCGGGGCCTGGCTCGCGGTCGGCCACGGCGCCCTC
>DASVWY010000044.1:0-5139 GCA_036392975.1 Solirubrobacterales bacterium
AGCCGGCCGTGCTCGACCGGCTGGTCGAGGAGGTCGACAGCGGCGAGGACGCCTACATAACGGCGACGATCCAGGAGACCCTGCGAGCGCGACCGGTCCTGCCCAACGTCGCGCCGCGGCTGGTGGCGAAGCCGATCGAGGTCGGCGGCTGGGAATACCCACCGGGGTGCAGCCTGGTGGCCAACGGCTATCTGATCCACCACGACCCCGAGATCTACCCCGACCCCTACGCCTTCCGGCCCGAGCGCTTCCTCGACGAGCCTCCCGGCACCTACACCTGGATCCCCTTCGGCGGCGGTCGTCGCCGCTGCATCGGCGCCAGCTTCGCGATGCTGGAGATGAAGGTCGTCCTGCAAGCCCTGCTAGGCGCCTGCGCCCTGAGCGCAGCGGCCGACGGCGTCGAGGTGGCGCGCCGGCGCAACATCACGGTGCGCCCGGTCGCCGGCGCCCGCGCCGTGCTCGCCGACCGCGCGGCGGCCCCCGTGCCCGCCTAACGATTGGCGAATTGACACCCCTATAGGGTCATCAATTCGCCAATCGGTCAGCGGCCTAACGCGCCGCGGCCAGGGTCGAGGCGATCAGCGAGCGCGTCTCGGCCGGGTCGATCACGTCGTCCAGCTCGAACAGCGCCGCCGCGTTGAGCGCCCGCGCGTTGCGCTCGGCCGCCGCGGTCAGGTCCCGTACCCGCTGCTCGCGTTCCTCCTCGTCGCCGATCTCCTCGAGCTCCTTGCGCAGCGCCAACCGCACCGCTCCCTCCAGCCCCATCGGCCCCAGGTGCGCACCCGGCCATGCCACCGTCAGCAGCGGCTCGTGCAAGCTGCCGCCGGTCATCGCCTGCGCCCCCAGGCCGTAGCCGCGGCGCAGGATCACCGCGACCAGCGGCACGCTCAGTGCCGCCCCGGCGATCAGCAGCTCCGAGGCATGGCGAACCAGCCCGCTCCGCTCGGCGTCGATGCCGACCATGAAGCCGGGCGTGTCGACCAGCGAGACGACCGGCAAGCCGAAGGAGTCGCAGAGCCGCATGAACCGCGCCGCCTTCTCGGAGGCGTCGCTGGTGACCGCTCCCGCCATGTGGCGGGTGTCGTTGGCGACGATCCCGAGCGGGCGCCCTTCGATGCGCGCCAGCGCCGTCACCATCTCCGGCGCGAAGCGTTCGCGCAGGAAGGTGACCGAACCCTCGTCGGCCACGGTCTCGACGATCGGCGCCACCGCGTAGGCGCGTCGCTCGCGCTCCGGCACCAGCTCCCGCAAGCGTGCCTGGTCGGGTTCGGGGCCGGGCGGCGTCGGGCCCTGGAAGTAGGCGAGCAGCCGCTTCGTCACCGACACCGCCTCCGCCTCGTCGGCGACGGCGACGTCGACGACTCCGTTGCGCGTCTGCATCTCCAGCGGCCCGACCTCGTCGGGCTCGATCGTCCCCAGGCCCCCGCCCTCGATCATCGCCGGGCCGCCCATCCCCAACGAGACGTTCTCGGTCGCGACGATCAGGTCCGAGCAGCCGGCGATCACGGCGTTGCCGGCGAAGCAGCGCCCGGCGACGACAGCGATCCGCGGAACCAGGCCGGACAGCCGCGCCCAAAGCGCAAACGCCCGCGTGTCGAGTGCCGAGACCACCGGGTAATCGGTGTCGCCGGGACGGCCGCCACCGCCCTCGGCGAAGAAGACGGTCGGCAGCCGCATCCGCTCGATCAACTCGAAGAGCCGGTCCTTCTTGCGGTGGCCGAGGACGCCCTGCGTGCCGGCCAGAACCGTGTAGTCGTAGGAGATGACCGCGCACGCCGCGCCGTCGCCGAAGAGGTCGCCATTGACGCGGGCGGTCCCCCCGATCAGGCCGTCCGCCGGCGTGCGCCGGATCAGCTCCTCGACCTCGCGCCGGCCGCGCTGGGCGGCGATCGCGAAGCGCCCGTACTCGACGAAGCTCCCCGGGTCGACCAGGTCGGCGACGTTCTCCCGCGCCATCCGTCCACCCGCCTCATGCCGCCGTTGCACGGCGTCGGGCCGTGCCCCGTCCTCGGTCAGCGTCCGCCGCTGACGCAGTTCCCGCAGTTCCTCGCGCTCTCCTCCGCCGCCGGCCGGCTCTTCGTCAGGCAAGCGGGGGAGCCGGGATTCGAACCCGGATTCACGGTTTTGGAGACCGTGCGCATAGCCGTTAACTCACTCCCCCAGGGGCACTGGAGAGCCAAATCCTAATCGACGCTACCTGAGGGCCTCGGCGTGCGGCGGTTCCCTGTCACCGGCCCGTTCGGGCCGGAGCCGATCGCGACCGCGCCGGACACGCTCAGTCCTCGAACCGGGTGAAGACGCCGTAGGTGGCCGCGGCGAAGACCGCATGGTGCAGGACCGTCCGCCCCATATCGGCGCGCGTCCAGCGCCAGGGAGGGGGCGCCAGTCCCATCGCCGGGACAACCGCGGCATCGGGGAGCGCCGCGATCCCGAACAGCAGCGGCACCCGCGCCCGCCGCGGCAAACCGGAGGAGGCAATCGCGCCCCAGGCGCCCGCCGCAGCACCGGAGACGACGAAGTGGGCGGCGGTCGTCATCCGCGTCTCGCCTGCCTGGCCGAGCCTGTCGATGGCGAAGATCCGCTCCAGCGCCCGTGCCGGCACCGTGCTCGGGGCGCGGCCGCTGAGCCTCATCTCGGCGAACGTCGAGACGCTCATCGCGATACCGCCGACGAGCCCGGCGAGAAAGCCGCGGCCGAAGCCGGCCGCGGAGTCGGATGGGATGACACGGCCGCCCGGCTGCCCGTCGGCTATTTGGACGTCGGCGGCGGTCACCGGCAGCCGCACGCCCACCGGGATCGCCAGGCTCCTCTCCACCAGTTTCCTCAGTCGATCGATCGACGTTTCGTTACGCGCATGGAGCAACTTGTCGGCGACCGGGTTGAAGAGCAGGCGCGAGGCGGCGTCGGCCGGCCCCTCCTCGAGGCGGAGCGCGGTCCCCTCGTTCTCAGAGCGCATCGTCACGGTCACCATTGCGGTGCCGAGCGGGCGCACCTTCGCGCGCAGCCGCAGCTTTCGGTTCGGCACGACCTCCTCCACCTCGGTGTGGTCGCGGAGCCCAAACGCGACCGTGTGGTGGAGCCTGGACCCGACGGCCGGCCAGTCCGGATCCGCGTCGCGGATCTGACGCGAGCCGACCACCCAGTAGGCGTAGCTGCGAGGGTCGCTCAGCACCTCGAAGCAGCGCTCCGGGGATGCGTCCACGTGGGCTTCGATCATGGCCATCCCAGACCCAGCTACCCCGCCCGGTCGCCCTTAACCGGTTCGCCCCGCGCGCTCGCTCGGGACGATTTGCTTCAATCGGATCACCAGAGAAAGGAGGTGGTCCTAACTTGAGTCACATGCTTAGAGGGACGCTGGAGGTGCTGGGCCGCTAGGTCGCAGTGCTCGGCCCGGCGGAATCCACCCCGGGCACCGGCGAGCAAAGGGAGACCGGGCGTCGTCCCACCCGGCCGCTGTTCCCGCGCTCGCTTCCAAAGCACCTGATCGGGGCCGCCTTCGGGTGGCCCCGATTCATCGAGGGCGCTACGCACCCGAGGCTTCCCTACCGGGATGGTCCCCGATCGGACCTGATGCGGGCGGAGGGATTTGAACCCCCACGGGCCGAAGCCCACCAGGACCTAAACCTGGCGCGTATGCCAATTCCGCCACGCCCGCGCGAATGCGCTTAACGAGCGGCCAATGCCGCATCGTCGCTCTTAGATTCTATGATCGACGCGATGGCGGTAGGAGAGGTGAGGCCGGGCTACGAGCTCTGGCACCCCAATCGGGAAAAGCCGGAGGTGATCGCGACCAAGTTCGCGGTCGTCCTGCTGATGCTGGCGACGGCCGGGATCGCGGCGCTCGTCGCCATTTGTGGCTGGTCGCTGCTCAGCGGCGGCGGCGGCATGGGTGCCGTCTGCCTGATCTACGCGGGCCTCTATGTCCTCTTCGCCTACCTGACCTACAACTGGAGCCGCGGCGCCCTGCCGGTGGCCGCGGCGCTGTCGATGATCCTGGCGATCTTCTGCGCGGTCGGCGCCGACAGCTGGTTCGCCCGCGACAAGCCCGGCTTCGAGGAGGCGCTGATCCCGGTCCCGATCATCGGCCTGCTGGTTCTGATCCTGCTGCTGATCCAGATCCTCCTCATCGCCGCCGCCTTCTACGGCTTCAGCCAGGACTGGCACGTCGAGGAGGAGCGCCCGATCGGCTCCGGCGAGGACTACGGCGCCGGCGCCCCGCCCGAGAACGGCGCCCCGCAGCCCGCGTAGGTCCCGGGCCTGACGGCTGCGGGCCAAGCAGGGCAAGGACGCAGGGAGGACGGCGAGGGGAGCGCGCTGTTCAGTGCGTAACCGAGCCGGACGACCGAGGACGCCGCCCTGCGCCGGTCCGCCGCCGTCAGGGATGCCGGAGGTGGGATTCGAACCCACAAGCCCGCAAGGGCAATCGATTTTGAGCCGATCGCGTATGCCAGTTCCGCCACTCCGGCGCAAGGCCAACGATAGAGGCCCGTGCGTTCGCGGTAATGCCCGCATAGCGGCAACAACCGCGAACGGACGTGGCTGGCTCGGGACTAGACTCCACCGGCGGGGATGAGGATCCACCACCTCAACTGCGGCTCGTTTTGCCCTCATGGGCGACGGCTCGTCAACGGCGAGGGCGGCCTGCTGGAGAAGGCGCACGTCGTCTGCCACTGCTTGGCGATCGAGGCCGGCGACGGCCTGGTCCTGGTCGACACCGGCTTCGGGATCGAGGACGCCCGCAATCCGGGCCAGCTCGGGGGGGTCTTCCGCCTGCTGATGCGGCCGCAACCGAAGGTCGAGACGACGGCGCTCGAACAGCTGAAGGCGCTCGGCTTTGCCGCCACCGACGTGCGCCAGATCGTCACCACGCACCTCGACCTCGACCACGCCGGCGGCCTGCCCGACTTCCCGCAGGCGGAGGTCCACGTCCTCGCGGCCGAGTTGGAGGCGGCGCTGAAGCCCTCGCTCAACGATCGCATGCGCTACATCGGCGGCGCCCACTGGAAGCACCGTCCACGCTGGGTGCGGCACGACGGAGGCGGCGGCGAGGACTGGTTCGGCTTCGAGGGCATCCGCATCCTCCCCGGCGTCGACGTCGAAGTGCTGCTGATCCCGCTGCTCGGGCACTCCGCCGGCCAC
>DASVWY010000045.1:0-7148 GCA_036392975.1 Solirubrobacterales bacterium
CGAGACGCGCGCGCAGCGCGCCGTCGCCGCCGGGCACGGGGCGCGACTGGAGGAGCGGCTGATCGCGGCGGGGAGGGATCCTGGACCCGACGGCGCCTGAGCGGCGCTTCCTCTACGCGCTCGTCTTCGTCGTCGGCGCCGCCAGCCTCGGCGCCGAGATCGCCGCGGCGCGGCTGCTGGCGCCCTACTTCGGCGCCTCGACGGTGGTCTGGGCGAACACGATCGGCGTCGTCCTCGTCGCCCTCTCGGTCGGCTACTGGCTCGGCGGCCGCTACGCCGACCGCCATCCCCACCTGCGCGGTCTCTGCCTGCTGGTCCTGATCGCCGCGGTGCTGATCGCCGCCGTCCCCTTCGCCTCGCGGCCTTTCCTCGGCTTCTCGGTCGACGCCTTCGACACCGTCTCGGTCGGTGGCTTCGCCGGCTCGCTGTTCGGGGTGCTGGTCCTGGTCGCGGTGCCGGTGACCCTGCTCGGCGCCGCCGCGCCCTGGGCGGTGCGCCTGGCGGTCGCCGACGTGCGCCGCTCCGGCGAGGTGGTGGGGAGGCTCTACGCGATCTCCACCGCCGGCTCGCTGCTGGGGACGATGCTGGCGGCGCTGCTCTTGATCCCGCTGCTGGGCACGCAGCGGACCTTCCTCGTCTTCGCGCTCGCCCTGGCCCTGGTCGCCGTCACCGGCCTCGGCTGGCGCTTCGCCGCGCTTCCCGCCGTCCTGGCGCTGGCGATAGCGGCGCCGGTCGGGACGATCAAGGCCGCCGACACCGGCCGCGTCCTCTACGAGGCCGAGACCACGCACCAGTACGCGCGGGTCGTCGAACGGCCCGACGGCGCCCGCGTGCTCGAGCTGAACGAGGGCCAGGCCGTCCACTCGCTCTACCGCCCGGGCGGCTACCTGACCGGCGACTACTGGGACGGCCACCTGGTCCTGCCCTTCGCGGCGCGGTCGCGACCGCCGCGGCGGATCGCGATCCTCGGCAACGCCGCCGGCACCGTCGCCCGCGCCTTCGGCCGCTTCTTCCCCGGCACCGCCGTCGACGCGGTCGAGATCGACGCCGAGCTGACCGAGTTGGGGCGCCGCTTCTTCGACCTCCGCAACCGCCGCATGGAGGTCTTCGCCGAGGACGCCCGCCCCTGGCTGGAGCGCTCACAGGGCGGCTACGACGCGATCATGGTCGACGCCTACCGGCAGCCCTACATCCCCTTCTACCTGGCGACCCGCGAGTTCTTCGAGCTCGCCGCCGAGCGCCTGGCGCCGGGCGGGATCGCGATCGTCAACGTCGGCCACCCCGAGGGCGGCGAGGAGCTGGAGCGGGTGCTGGGGCGGACGATGGCGGCCGCCTTCCGGCGCGTCCTGCGTTACCCGATCGAGTCGACCAACACCCTGCTCGTCGGCGCCCAGGGCTCGCTCTCGGCCCAGCGCCTGCGGCGGCGGGCCGGCTCGCTGCCGCCGCCGCTGCGGCCGCAGGCGCTGGAGGCCGCGGCGGCCCTGGCGCCACGGCTGCCCGGCGGCGAGGTCTACACCGACGACCGCGCCCCGGTCGAGTGGCTGGTCGACGAGTCCCTGCTGGAATACGCGAACGATGAGTAGACGGCGCGAGCCTCTCGGCAGGCTGAAGGCTTGGCTGGTGACCGGCCCTCTGGGGCGCGGTGCCGCCTTTGCGATCGACTTCGCGGTGGCGGTTCGACGCGGCCTCCTTCGCCGCAGGCAAGTTTGACCGGGTTCGGGCACGGTCAAAGTCCGCTGCGGCGAGGATCGCTGGCCTATCCGATCCTCTAGGGTCAGCGGCCCGATGCAGCCCACCGTCTCAGAGCTTCCCGGCTCCCGCGTCAAGGTCGAGGTCGAGATAGCGGCCGCCGACGTCGACCGCGCCGTCCAGCGGGCCGCTCGCGCGCTGGCACGCGAGATGAAAATGCCCGGCTTCCGCAAGGGCAAGGCCCCGCCCTCGCTGGTGATCCAGCGGCTCGGCTACGGGCCGGTGCTCGAGGAGGCGATCCGAGAGGCGCTGCCGGAGTGGTACGAGCGCGCCCTGCTCGGCTCCGGTATCGCGCCGATCGGCGATCCCGGCATCGAGATCGTCTCGACGCCGCAGGCCGAGGGCGAGCCGCTCGGGTTCAAATTCGAGATCGGGGTGCGGCCGCAGGCCAAGCTCGGCGAGTACAAGGGCCTGGAGGTGGGCCGGCCCGAGCCCGAGGCGCCGGGGGAGATCGTCGACCGCGAGCTGGAGCGGATGCGAGCGGGCTTCGCCAGGCTGGAGCCGGTGCAGCGACCGGCGGCGAGCGGCGACGTGCTGCTGATCGACTTCGAGGGCTTCGTCGATGGCAAGGCCTTCGAGGGCGGGGCAGCCACCGACTACCTGCTCGAGCTGGGCAGCAGCCAGCTGATCGAGGGCTTCGAGGAGCAGCTGGTCGGGGCCAGCGCGGGCGAGACGCGTCAGGTCGAGGTTAGCTTCCCCGCCGACTACCAGGCCGAGCAGCTGGCGGGGGCCGACGCGAGCTTCAAAGTCGAGGTCAAGGAGGTCCGCGAGAAGGTCCTGCCAGAGCTCGACGACGACTTCGCCGCCGAGGCCTCGGAGTTCGACAGCCTCGACGAGCTGCGGGCCGACATCGCCGAGCGCGTCGCCGAGGTGATGGACGAGCGGGTCGAGCAGGACTTCCGCCTCGCCGCCATCGACGCCGCGGCCGACGCGGCGACCGTCGAGCTGCCCGACGACCTCGTCAGCGCCCGCGCCGGAGAACGCTGGGAGCGGGTCGAGCGCCAACTCGCGGCGCGGGGGATGAGCCCCGACGCCTACCTGCAGATGCAGGGAAAAACGCGCGAGGAGATCCTCGATGAGTCGCGGCCCGACGTCGAGCGCGAGCTGAAGCGCGAGGCGGTCCTGGCGGCGATCGCGGATGCCGAGGGCATCGAGGTCTCCGAGGAGGAGCTGCTGGAGGCGCTGGCCCATCCGGCCGAACACGAGCGGACCACGCCCGAGAAGCTGCTGAAGCGTCTCCAGGAGAGCGGCCGCGACGCGATGATCCGCGAGGACATCCGCTTCCGCAAGGCGATCGACCTGGTGGCCGCCGAGGCGAAGCCGATTCCGGTCGAGCAGGCCGAGGCGCGGGAGAAGATCTGGACGCCGGAGAAGGAGCGCGAGGCCGCGGGCGGCCTCTGGACGCCCGGGAGCGATTCCTAGTCGCATAGTCGCTCGCCGGAAGTCGTATTCCGACATTCAACCTTTTCTCGGGTCTGCCGAGAATTTGGTAGAGAATGGCATTGCCACTGCCGACAACCTCCTCGTCCGACAGTCGAGAGAAGGTCTGGACGCCCTCGGTGGCGCTGCTCGTCAGCCGCCCACGCGTCGCGGTGGCGATAGCCGCCGGGCTGTTCGCGTTGATCCTCGTCCTCCGCTTCGCCGCCGGCACGGCCGGTGACGCGGTCTCCTTCCTCTACGTCGTCCCGATCGCCGTCGTCGCGGTGGCGCTCGGCGAGCGCGCCGGCCTGATCGCGGGCACGGCGGCCTTCATCCTGGCCAGCGGCTGGGCGGTGCGGGAGGGCGTCGACCTGACCCCGCTCGGGTACGTGATCAGGGCCGGCGTCTTCCTGCTGATAGGAGACCTGGTCGGCCGCTTCGCGACCGGTCTGCGCGCCCTCGAGGCCGAAAGCGCGCGCCACTTCGAGCTCTCGCTGGACATGATCTGCGTCGCCGGCTTCGACGGCTACTTCAAGCGCGTCAATCCCGCCTTCGAACGGATCCTCGGCTACAGCGAGGAGGATCTCCTCGGCCGTCCGTTTCTCGACTTCGTCCATCCCGACGACCGCCAGAGAACCGAAGAAGAGGCGGCGGCGATATCCGAGGGCACCAGCACAGCGCAGTTCCGCAATCGCTACTTCGACAAGAACGGCGAGGTGCACTGGATCGAGTGGGCGTCCCAGCCCCTGCCGGCCGAGGAAATGATCTACGCGGTCGCGCGTGACGTGACCGACCGCAAGGCGCTCGAGCAGGAGTTGCAGCGACTTTCGCACCACGACTCGCTCACCGGCCTCTTCAACCGCAGGCGCTTCGAGGAAGAGCTGCGGCGCCAACTCGCCTACACGCGGCGCTACGGAAGCGGCGGCGCCCTGCTGGTGATCGACGTCGACCGCTTCAAGCAGATCAACGACTCGCTGGGACACGCCGCCGGCGATCGCGCCCTCTGCCAGGTGGCGGCCCTGCTGCGCGACAACCTGCGCGGCAGCGACGTGGTCGCGCGCGATCCTGAGCTGCGCACCCGTCGCGAGGGGGACGGGATCGGCGCCGAGCCCGACCCGGAGGCGGTCCTCGCCAGGCTCGGCGGTGACGAGTTCGTGGTCCTCTTGCCGGAGGTCGAAGAGCGCGGGGCGCAGGCGGTTGCCGAGCGGCTGGCGCGGACCGTGCGGGAGTCGGTGCTGAGGGTCGAGGGCCAGGAGATCCATCTGGAGATCAGCGTCGGCGTGGCGCTGTTCGACGAGTACGGGCGGCCGGGCGAGCTGGAGCTGCTGGCGGCAGCCGATCGGGCGATGTACGCGGTCAAGGCGGCGGGTGGCGATGGCGCCACCGTCGTCGCCGTGGGCGGTTGAGCGCGAGGCCGTCAGCCCGCCGTACCGCTTCTATAGAGTGCGCGGCGATGAGCCCTCTGGTTCCGATGGTGGTCGAGCAGACCTCGCGCGGCGAGCGCGCCTTCGACATCTACTCGCGCCTGCTCGGCGAGCGGATCGTCTTCCTCGGCACCCCCGTGACCGAGGACATCGCCAACCTGATCGTCGCCCAGCTCCTGCACCTGGAGTCCGAGGACCCGGACAAGGACATCAGCCTCTACATCAACTCGCCCGGGGGCTCCGTCTACGCCGGCCTGGCGATCTACGACACGATGCAGTTCATCAAGCCCGACGTGCAGACGATCTGCGTCGGCATCGCGATGAGCATGGGGGCGCTGCTGCTCGCCGGTGGCGCCGCGGGCAAGCGAATGTCGCTGCCCAACTCGAAGATCCTGATCCACCAGGTTTCCTCCGGCTTCGAAGGCCAGGCGACCGACATCGAGATCCACGCCAAAGAGATCATCGACGTCCGCCGTCGCCTCGACGAGATTCTCGCCAAGCACACCGGCCAGCCCTTCGAGAAGGTCACCAAAGACACCGAGCGCGACTACTTCATGAGCGCCGAGGAGGCGAAGGAGTACAGCCTCGTCGACCGCGTCATCGAGCACCACTGAGTACGCCCATCCCGGCAAGGGTTTCGCTTAACTTTTTGCCGTCACTCTCTTTGTTCCGCCGGTGTTGGGCAACGGTAACGGTCGCACCCACGAGGGCTTCGACATAGTCGCTGCTCGCGGCGCCCCACTGCTCGCGGCAAGCAGCGGGCGGGTCCACCTCCATTTCGAGATCCGAGCCCGCGGCCGCCCGATCGACCCCGAGCCCGTACTTCGTCGCTGGGACCGTCACACAGGTTTTTGAGAATTGGCACAAACCGCGCACCACTCGTGCGGAGGGCCCTGGCAGAATCCCGGTATGCGGCGAAGGGGATTGTCTGCACGCTTGGAGCGCCACATGGAGCGCGGCGAGGAGCTGATGGAGCTGAATCGCCAGACGTCCGATCGCCACGCCGCAGCGTTCGGGCACGTCATGGCGCGGTTCGACCGCCATGACAAGGTCTTCGAGCAGCACGAGAAAGCGTTTACACAGCATGAACGGACGATGGAGCAGCACGGGAAGGCAATGCAGAGCCATGAACGGGCGATGGAGCAGCACGGGAAGGCAATGCAGAGCCATGAACAGGCGTTTGCGAAGCACGAAGAAGTCATGGAGCGAGTCACGGCCGCACTCGACCGGCACGAGGCTCAGGCGGACGACCTCAAGATTTTCATCAGGGACCAAAACCGCCGCAGCGAGAAGGTCGTCCAGCACCTGCTGCGCCGCAGCGAGGCGTTCAATGCGGAGCAGTCGCGGCGAACCGACGCGATCGTCGCACGCCTGGAAGAAGTCACCAAAGAACAAAAGGCGCAGCGCGAAGCGCTGCTTCGGGTGATCGACCGACTCCCTCCCCCGGCCGAAGCGGCCTGATACCGGGTTCCTATGCGCTGGGGTCGTCGAGCTCCAGCGCGTACTCGACCCACTCGCTGCGCACAGCGCCGGTGCTGTCGTAGAGGCGCTGGGCGGTGATGTTCGAGGGCTGGGTGGCCCACTCGAGGCGGTGGGCGCCGCGTTCGCGGGCGACGGTGGCGCTGGCTTCGATCAGGGCGCGGCCGACTCCCTGGCCGCGAAAGGCCTCGGCGACGTAGAGGTCGTTCATCAGCACCGTCTCGGCGGGAACGAGGGAGGTGAAGTGCCAGTAGAGGCAGGCGTAGCCGGCCAGCTCGCGGTCGTGCCAGGCGCCGAGCAGCATGCCGTCGTCGCTGGGGGCGACGAAGCGAGCGAAGAAGTCGCGGTTGCGCTCCTCGTCGATCTCCTCGGCTTCGTAGAAGCGCTGGTAGGCGGCGATCAACGGCAACAGCAGCTCCAGCTGATCGGCCGTAATCGGCTCCACCAGGACCTCGGAGGACATCCCGCGACGGTAGCGCGGGCGGCGGAGCGACCCCAATCCGGTCGCCGGGGGCCCGCAAGTAGTCGCCCGGAGGAAGGGACTCCGCCCGTCTCGAAGTAAACGACCGACACCATCTGGCCGGGTTGCGGCCCCCTCTAAGCTGTGGGGCGCGACGCCGGTAGGCAACTACCGCCCGCAAGGAGGGATTCCGCTGGCACGCCCCACCGACTCCAACGAGCAGCTCCTCTGCAGCTTCTGCGGCAAGTCTCAGCGCCAGGTCAAAAAGCTCATCGCAGGTCCCGGTGTCTACATCTGCGACGAGTGCATCGACCTCTGCAACGAGATCATCGACGAGGAGCTGGCGCCCCAGGGCGGCGGCGTCGAACTCGAGAACCTGCCCAAACCGCGCGAGATCCACGAGGTCCTGCAGGAGTACGTGGTCGGGCAGGAGGCGGCCAAGCGCGCCCTCTCGGTGGCCGTCTACAACCACTACAAGCGAGTCCAGATGGCCTCTCAGGGCGACGATCCCGAAGTCGAGCTGCAGAAGTCGAACATCCTCCTGCTGGGACCGACCGGGTGCGGCAAGACGCTGCTGGCCCAGACGCTGGCGCGGATTCTCAACGTGCCTTTCGCGA
>DASVWY010000046.1:0-3114 GCA_036392975.1 Solirubrobacterales bacterium
TGCCGGTCTTGGTGCGGCAGCGGGCCTCGGCGGCGGTGCCGTGCATGCGATCGTCGACCGTCCCCTCGCGGCTGCTCAGGGCCAGGCCCTGGATGAAGGCGTCGGCGACCGTCGTGTTGCGCATCGCGTCGAGCAGGCGCACGACCTGCAGCGGCGAGGCGCGGTTGCCGCGGGTAAGGCCCGAGCCGTCGACGGCGCGGACGCCGGAGAGGTGGCTGCGGGCGAAACGCTCGACCACATCGGCGCCGGCGCTGGTGCTGCCGGCGACGCCGAAACGCGCCCCGAGCAGCTTGATCAGCATCTCGGCGTAGAAGTTGTTGGAAGGGACGTTGGTTGCCTCGGCGAGCCGCTCGATCGTCGGCGAATGCACCGAGGCCAGGAGCTTGGCGTCGAGCGGCGTCGCGCCGAGCGCCACCCCGGCGCGGATCGCCACCCCCGCCAGCCGCAGGGAGCGGAGCAGGTTCGACGCGGCGATCTTCGCCGGGTCCGAGGCGAAGCCGCTGCCGCGTGCATCCCGATAGCCGGAATTGAAGGCCAGGCCGGAGAGGGGGCCGATGTAGGAGCTGGTCGCGTAACCGGAGTCGGCGACGCCGCGCAGCCGATCGAAGATCGTGTCGTCGGCGTAGAGGCGGCCGGTGACGCGGCGGACGCCGGCGGCGCGAAGCTGCCGGGTCAGGCCGAACAGGTTCGTGCCCAGACCCCCCAGGAAGCGCCCGTAGAAGGCCGGCGTGCCCAGCGCCGGGTCGCCGCCGCCCTGCAGGTAGAGGCTGCCGTGCAGGACGCCCCGCTGGTCCACCCGGCCGTCGGTCAGGAGGCCGGTCGAAATCTGCGCGTCGGCGCCGAGGCGAGCGAGCGCGGTGGAGGTCGTGAACAGCTTCATGTTGGAAGCGAGCGAGCGTCGGCGCTTGGGCGAGAGCGCGCAGACGGCGCGCCCGCTGCCGGCATCGAGCACGTAGAGCCCACTCGCGCCACCCCCGCCACGCAGAACGCGCTCCCGCATCTCCTCACATGCGGGACTGGCAGCGCCAGCCTGTCCGGCTAGGACGAACACCAGCAACGGCACGACCGCGGCAAGCATTGCGATCCGCTTCATCGGGTACAGAAACACGAAGATCGTCCAAGGTAGCGAGGGTCCCGGAGGGAGGGGCGCCTCTCGAACGGGCGGATACTCAAAATGCCGCGCTAATTAGCGTGGCATTTGTCCGGGCGAGAGGCGCCCCTCCCTCCGGGCCATAGCCGCTCGACCTGGGATAATCCTTGTTTATGGGCAAAGTCGTCGACATAGAGGCTTCCTCCCGCCGCAAACGCGGCAAAGCCCGCAAGCGACCCTCGAAGACCGCCCTGGTGCTCGGGGGCGGCGGCTTCACCGGCGGCGTCTACGAGATCGGAGCCCTGCGCGCCCTCGACCTGCTCGCCGTCAACAGCACGGTCAACGACTTCGACATCTACGTCGGCACCAGCGCCGGCTCCTTCGTCGCGACGATGCTCGCGCACGGCGTCACGCCCGACGAAATGATGCAGGTGATCAACGACCGCGTGCCCTCCGAGCTGGAGGACCTCGACCTCGACAAGGTCCTCAAGCCGAACTACCTCGGCTTCCTGCAGAAGGCCGCGCTGCTGCCGCTGCGCACGGTCGAGCTGGTGACCAGGCTGGCGCGGATGGGCGACTTCTCGGCGATGGACATCGGCGTTGGCCTGGCGGAGGCCCTGCCCTCCGGGCTCTACTCCGGCAGCGGCATCGCCGACTACATCGAGGGCATCCTCACCGACACAGGTCGGGCCAACGACTTTCGTCAGCTCGACAGGGAGCTCTACCTGACGGCGACCGACCTCGACACCTGCGAGCGACTGGTCTTCGGCGAGCCGGGCTGGGACGACGTGCCGATCTCCAAGGCGGTCCAGTGCTCGACCACGTTGCCGCTTGTCTACAAGCCCGTCGACCTCAAAGGCCGGCAGCTGGTCGACGGAGGCATCCGCTCCACCACCAACGTCGACATCGCGGTCGAGAAGGGCGCCAAGTTCATCATCGTCGTCAACCCCCTCGTCCCCTACATCAACGATTTCGAGAAGACGATCCCGACCGTCTTCGGCAGCCGCGCCCGGCGCGTCTCCGACATGGGCCTTCCCGCGATCGCCAACCAGGTCTTCCGCCTGATCGCCCACGCTCGCCTGCACCAAGCCGTCGAGCAGTGGGAAGAGAAGTACCCCGGCGTCGACATCATCCTGGTCGAGCCCGAGCCCAACGACGAGCTGATGTTCGGCACGCCGATCATGGACTACTCGCGCCGCCTGCAGATCGCCCGCCACGGCTTCGAGTCCGTCACCGCCACCCTCGCCGAGGACTACGAGCGCTACGAGGAGATCGCCGGCCGCCACGGCCTCGAGATCTCGGGCCGCCGCGTCCGCCGCGTCGTCGAGCGCGCGGCCGAAGAGGAGTCGGGATCGTTGTCGGCCTGGCGCCGGGTGCTCGAGCAGACCACCTCGGCGCTGCTGCGCCAAAGCGGCGAGGCGTCCTAGCAGGCAGAGGGTGGAGCCCCGTTGGCCCTCGCCGTGAATTGATGTCGCACGCGCGCTGCGCGCGCTTAGCGACGATGTTAAAGCGCGGCTGGCGCCGCGCAGAAACCGGATTGCATATGCCGCTTCGCGACATTCCCGGCAAGGGCCACCGGGATCTCCTGCTAACCCAGGGAAAAGCCGAGCTCCTCGCACGCGCTGCTCAGCCCGCGTAGAGCTTCTCGATCTCCGGTGCGTGTCGCTCGGCGACGACCGCGCGCTTGACCTTCAGCGTCGGCGTCAGCTCGCCCGCTTCCTGGGTCAGGTCCTGCGGCAGGATCGCGATCTTCTTCACCTGCTCGACGCGGGCGAACTTCTCGTTGATCTTCGCCAGGTGGGCCTCGATCGAAGCCCGCACGTCCGGGTCGGAGGCCAGCTGCGCCGGGTCCTCCGGCCGGCCGTTCTCCTTCGCGTAGGCGACCGCTTCTTCGGGATCGAGCGTGACCAGCGCCACCAGGTAGGGCCGGCGGTCGCCGACGACGACGCATTGGGAGATGAGCGGGTGCTGCTTGATCTCGTTCTCGAGGTTGGCCGGGGTGATGTTCTTGCCGCCCGCGGTGA
>DASVWY010000047.1:0-12517 GCA_036392975.1 Solirubrobacterales bacterium
CCGCCGCGCTTTCCGCCGCCCCTTCGCGCGTCTCTACTACCGCGGTGGTCGTGCCGAGGACCACGCGGCCGACTCGGTCGCCGGCGGCGAGCTGTTCGTCGCTGCCGGCCGGCTGATCGAGGTCGCCGGGAAGCGGCCGAAAGCATGAGCGCGGACCGGCCTCTGCTCGACGCGGCGGTCGCCGAGCGGGTCCTCGCCCGCGCCCTCGCGAGCGGCGGCGAGTTCGCCGAGGTCTTCGCCGAACGGCGGCAGGGGCTGACGATGGCGATCGACGAGTCGCGGATCGAGTCGGTGCAGTCCGGCGCCGAGGAGGGCGCCGGCGTGCGGGTCCTGAGCGGCGGCACCACCTACTTCGCCCACGTCGACGGCCTCGAGCCGGCGGAGTTGGAGCGGGCCGCGAGCGAGGCGGCGGCGGCGCTGCGGGCCGAGCGGGCCGAGTGCCAACCGCTGCGGGCGAGGGCGGCCGAGCCGCTGCCGATCGAGCGCCGGCCCGAAGACGTGCCAGCGGAGCGCAAGGCCGAGCTGCTGCGGGAGCTCGACGAGCGCGGCCGCGGCGAGGGCGGCGAGATCGTCCAGCTGCAGGCGTCCTACGCCGAGGGCCGGCGCGAGGTCGCGGTGGCCAACTCCGACGGACTGCTCGGCGGCGACGACCGCACCCGGGTGCGGATCGGCGTGCAGGCCGTGGCTCGCCGCGAGGAGCGGGTCGAGACCGGGGCGGAGACGCTTGGCGGCCACCGCGGCTTCGAGCTGCTCGAAGGGGAGCCCGGGTCGATCGCCGCCGGCGCCGCCCGCAAGGCCCTGACCCTGCTCGACGCCTCGCCGGCGCCCGCCGGCTCGATGCCGGTCGTGGTCGGCGGGGGGTTTGGCGGCGTCCTCTTCCACGAGATGACCGGCCACGGGCTCGAGGCCGACCACGTCCAGAAGGGGGCGAGCGTCTACGCCGGCAAGATGGGCGAGACGGTCGCCCAGCCGCTGCTGAGCGCCTACGACGACGGTCGCCTGCCGGGGGAGTGGGGCAGCGACGGGGTCGACGACGAGGGGGCGCCGACCCAGAAGACGCAGGTGATCGCCGAGGGCCGCCTCACCTCCTTCCTCTACGACCGCCTCACGGCGCAGCGCGACGGCGTCGCCTCGACCGGCAACGGGCGCCGCGAGAGCTTTCGTCACCTGCCGATCCCGCGCATGACCAACACCTACATCGCCCCGGGCGACGCCGAGCCCGAGGCGATGATCGCCGAGGTGAAAAAAGGCTTCTACGCCGTCTCCTTCGGCGGCGGCCAGGTCGACCCGGCGACCGGGGACTTCGTCTTCGGCGTCAGCGAGGGCTACCTGATCGAGGGCGGCCGAGTCACGGCGCCCTGCCGCGGGGCGACGCTGATCGGCAACTGCCTCGAGGCGCTGGCGGCGATCGACGCGGTCGGCAACGACTTCTGGATGAAGACGGGGATGTGCGGAAAGGGGGGCCAGAAAGTGCCGGTCGGGACCGGCCAGGGCCACATCCGGATCGCCGCGATGACCGTCGGGGGCACCGACCTGTGAGTTCGCGTTCAGTCGCGCATAGCGCTACAAAGCGCGAACTGAGGAGCGGCTGTGCGGACGGTTGACCTTGATCTGGCCCGGGCGGCGGTGGGGGCGGCGGTCGACGCCGGCGCCGGCGAGGCCGAGGCTTACGCGAGCGAGGCGGCGAGGCGCGAGATCCGCGCCCACGGCGGCGCGGTCGAGAGCCTCGGTGCGGCGACCCAGCGCGGGATCGGGGTGCGGGCCTGGATCGAGGGCCGTGTCGGCTACGGGTTCGGCACCGACTTCTCGTCGCCTGGCATCGCCGCGACCGCCGCCCGCGCCGTCGAGATGGCTCGCGTCGCCGATCCGGACGAGTACGCGGGGCCGCCGGCCGCCGCCGGCGAGGCGCCGGCGCTGGCCGGGCTGCGCGATCCGTCCGTCGCCGAGCTGAGCACCGAGCAGGCGGCTGAGCTGGCGATCGCGGTCGAGCACGCCGCGCTCGGCTTCGATCGTCGCGTCCTCGGGGTCGAGCAGGCCGTCTACGTCGACAGCGACGAGCGGGTGGCGATCGCCAGCTCGCGTGGCGCCGGCGGCGAGTACGAGGATTCGAGCTGCTACGCCTACGCGCAGGCCCTCGCCGACGGCGAGTCGGGGCGCGAGACCGGCCTCGGCTTCGGCCTCGCGCGCGGGCCCGCCGGTCTCGACCCGGCCGCGATCGGGCGCGAGGCCGGCGAGCGGGCCACCGACATGATCGGCTCCCGCAAGCCCGCCTCCCGCGCCTGTCCGGTCGTCCTCGACGCCACCGTCGCCGCCAGCTTCGTCGGGCTGATCGGCGGCGCCCTCGGCGCCAACGCGGTCCAGCGCGGTCGCTCGCCGCTGGCCGGCATGGTCGGCGAGTCGATCGCCTCCGAGGCCTTCGCCCTGCGAGACGACGGACTCGAGCCGCAGGGTTTCGCCTCGGCCCCGATCGACGGCGAGGGGGTGCCGCGGCGGCGCACGCCGCTGATCGAGGGGGGCGGGCTCCTCACCTATCTCTACGACACCTACACGGCCCGCCGTGGCGGTGCCGAGTCGACCGGCAACGCTGGGCGTTCCAGCTATCGCGGCCCGCCCGGGGTGTCGGCCTCGAACCTGATCGTCGCTCCGGGCCAGCACGATTTCCCGCGGCTGCTGCGCGATGCCGGCGACGGCGTCTTCGTCACCGATGTGGCCGGGCTCCACGCCGGCGTCAATCCCGTCTCCGGCGTCTTCTCCGTCGGCGCCTCCGGGCGGGCGATCCGCGACGGCGCCCTGGCGGAGCCGCTGCGCGAGTTCACGATCGCCAGCGATCTGGTCGCGATGCTGAAGGCGATTCGGGCCGTTGGTGCGGCGCCCCGCTGGGTCCCGTTCGGCGGCTCGGTCAGCGTGCCGCCGTTGCTGATCGCCGAGATGGCGATCGGCGGCTCCTGAGCCGGCAGGCGGCGCAGCCACGCTTTACGCCCGCGTGCACTGTTAGATTGCCGCCCGACCGCAAACCGACGGAGGAGCTTCGACGTGACCAAGGCTGAGTTTCTGGATCAACTGGCAGCTGACGACCGGATCGGCAGCAAGAAAGCCGCGAGCGACGCGGTCGACGCGGTGCTCGAGACGATCACCGATGCGTTGAGCAACGGCGGCGAAGTCAGCTTCACCGGCTTCGGCAAATTCCACGTCGCCGAGCGCGGGCCGCGCCAGGGCGTCAACCCTCGCACCGGCGAGCGGATCACGATCCCGGGTGGCAAGGTTCCCCGCTTCTCCGCCGGCTCGGCGCTGAAGTCCAAGGTCAAGGGCTGAGCCCTCCTTCGTTCGCAGATCGGCTGGCGGCGCTCGTTGAGGAGCGCCGCAGCCAGATCTGCCTCGGGCTCGATCCCGACCCGGCGCAACTGGCGCCGGGTACGGGCGACCCCGTCGTTTCCTCCGGCACGCCGGCACAGTCGGCCGCCGCGGCCGTCACCGCCCACTGCCGTCAGCTGATCGAGCGCGCCGGGCCGGCATGCGTCGCGGTCAAGCCCCAGCTGGCCTGCTTCGAGCGCCTCGGCGCTCCCGGCTGGGCGGCGCTCGGCGAGGTCTGCGAGGCGGCCCGCGCCGCCGGGCTGCTGACGATCGCCGATGGCAAGCGCGGCGACGTTCCAGTCAGCGCGGCCGCCTACGCGCAGGCCCTGGTCGGCGAGACGCCGACCCCCTGGGGCCCCGTCCCGGGTCTCGGCGCCGACGCCTTCACCGCCAACCCCTTGCTCGGTCGCGACGCCCTGGAGCCGTTGCTGGCGGCAGCCGAGCTGGCGGGAGCCGGCGTCTTCGTCCTGGTCCGGACCAGCAATCCGGGGGCAGCGGACGTCGAGGACCTGCCGGCGCCCGACAGGCCCCTGCACGAGCGCCTGGCGGCCCTGGTCGACAGCCTCTCCGATCGCCTCGCGGGCGGCTCCGGGCTGAGCGGCGTGGGGGCGGTCGTCGGCGCCACCGAGCCCGGGCACATCGCCCGCCTCCGCGAGCTGATGCCGCGCTCGATCTTCCTCATCCCCGGGGTCGGCGCCCAGGGCGGCAGGCCGGAGCTCCTCGGCCCGGCCTTCGCCGCCGGACGCGCTTCTGGATTGGTCACCGCCTCGCGTAGCATTGCCGCCGATCCAGATCCGTCAGCGGCCGCGGAGCGGTTACGCGAAGCCGTCTGGAATGTCTCATGACCCAGCGCTCTTCAGCCCCAGCCAGGGCCCTCGCCCTCGCCGCCCTGATCGGCGGTTTCCTGGTGCTGGTCGCGGTGATCGCCAGCTCGGTCGGTGACGGAGGCAAGGGGGGCCGCTCCGGAGGCGCCGGCAGCGGGCAGGTGAGGCAGGGGGGAGACGGCGAGGGCAAGGCGCCCAAGGCCTACGTCGTCCAGAACGGCGACACCCTGACTTCGATCGCCAACGAGACCGGCGTCCCGGTCTCCCGCATCGAGGAGCTCAACCCGGGCGTCGATCCCCAGATCCTCGTCTCGGGCGAAAAGCTGAAGCTGCGGTGAGCGTGCGACTGCTCGCCGCCCTGTTCGGGCTGCTGCTCGTGGCCGCGGTGGCCGCGGGTCCTGTCGCGGCAGGGGACCCACCGCCCCTTCCGGTAGCTAAAGCTTCCTCAGGGGCGGTACCCCCTACCGCGCCACCCGCGGAGGAGGCGCCCAGGCTCGCGGCGCGTGCCTGGGTGTTGATCGACGCTCGGGATGGAGAGGTATTGGCGGCAGACGATGCTTCGATGCGCTTGCCGGTCGCCAGCACGACGAAGTTGATGACGGCCTACGTGGCGCTGAAGGAGCTGCCGCTGAACCGGGTTGTCAGGGCCGCTCCCTACGGCGGCAGCTTCGAAGAGTCGCTGCTGGAGCTGCGGCCCGGGCAGCGGGTCAGCGTGCGCGACCTCCTCTACGGCCTGATCCTGCGCAGCGGCAACGACGCCGCCTACGACCTGGCGCTGGCCGCGGCGGGCTCCGAGGCACGCTTCGTGCGGCAGATGAACCTGCGGGCGGCGGCGCTCGGCCTCAGCGACACCCACTACGCGAACCCGATCGGACTCGACGAGGTCGGTAACTACTCCAGCGCCTACGACCTGACCGTGTTGGGCCGGCGGCTGCTCGACATCCCGGTCTTCGCCAAGATCGCCGCCACTCGCCGCACCGTCCTGCGCAGCCTCCGTCCGCGGCGTCGCATCGTCACCCGCAACGACCTGCTGCTGCGGGAGCCCTGGGCGACCGGAATCAAGACCGGCTTCACCCTCGGCGCCGGCTACGTCCTCGTCGGCGCAGGCCAGCGCAACGGTGCGGAGCTGATCTCCGCTGTGCTGGGGACCCCGAGCGAGGAAGCGCGCGACGCCGAGAGCGAGCGCCTGCTCGAGTACGGCTTCTCCCTCTACCGCAAGCGGCTGCCGATCCGCGCCGGCGCCGCGCTCGCCGAGCCGGCCGTCCGCTACAGCGACGAGGAGTTGCCGTTACGCGCCGCCCGCACGGTTGCCATCGGGGTGCGAGGGGGCCAGCGGTTGCGGGTCGTCGTCAGGGCGCCGGAGGAGGTCGAGGGGCCGCTGCGGCGCGGCGCTCGGCTGGGCCGGGCGACGGTGCTCCTCGACGGCCTGAGCGTGGCCTCGGTGCCGCTGCGCGCCGGCCGCGCCGTCGCCGAGGCAAGCGCCTGGCAGCGGGCCCGCAGCGTCGTCGAGGGAAATCTGGGGTGGCTTGCGCTGCTCGTCTCCGCGATACTTGGCGGTGCGGCCCTCCTCTGGCGCCGTTGGCGCCTGGGAAGCCCACGAGAGGATGAGACGATGAGTCGCGAGCAGAGGCGCGAGATGAGGCAACGGCGTCGCGAAGGGGGCGAGGTCGAGTGATCCTCACCGTCACCCTCAATGCCGCAATCGACCGCACGGTCGCGGTTCCCAACTTCCGTCTCGGCCACCGCCACCGCGCCGTCGAGAGCCGCACCGTCGCAGGCGGCAAGGGGATCAACGTGGCGCGCGCCCTGCGCCTGCTCGACCGTCCCGTGATCGCCACCGGTTTCGCCGGCGGCCCGACCGGCAACCGCGTCCTCGAGGAGCTCCGCAACGAGTCGATCCCGAAGGACCTGACCTGGATCGCGGGCGAGACGCGGATCAACCTCGCCGTCGTCGACCCGACCTCCGGGGTGCAGACCGAGATCAACGAGCGCGGGCCGGCGGTCAGCCCGGAGGAGGTCGAGCGCTTCGTCGAGCGGCTGCGCTACCTGGCCGAGGGGGCGAAGATCTGCGTGCTGGCGGGCACCCTCCCACCCGGCGCCGGCGACGACCTCTACGCCCGCCTGGTCGAGGAGCTGCGCGAGCGCGGCGTCGTCTCGATCCTCGATTCCGAGGGGGAGCCGATGCGGGCGGGACTGCGTGCCGGCGCCTCCGTCATCACGCCGAACGAGCGCGAGGCCGAGGAGCTGGTCGGGCAGGAGTTCACCGACGGCGACGACTTCGCCGACGCCGTCTCGGAGCTGGTGCGGCTCGGCGCCGGCGAGGCCGTGATCACCCGTCCCGACGGTTGCGTCGCGGCCGTCGGGGAGGGCTCTGAGCGGCGCATCCTCGAGGTCCGCATCCGCGCTCTCGATCCGGTCTCCACCGTCGGCTCCGGCGACGCCTTCCTGGCCGGCTACACGGCGGCCCGCTACGACGGGCGCGAGCCCGAGGAATGCCTCGTCTACGGCGTCGCCAGCGGCGCCGAGTCGACCCAGCACTTCGGCGCCGGCACCGTCGACCGCGGCCGGGTCGAGCAGCTGCTCGACGAGGTCGAGGTGCGGGACCTGGAGGTCCACGCGGAAGTGTAGGCTGGGCTGAAGAACGCCACCCTTCCCTGGAGGACAACTTGGAGATCGACATCGGTCGAGGCAAGAAAGGGAGGCGCGCCTACGGATTCGATGACATCGCGATCGTTCCGTCGCGCCGCACCCGCGATCCCGACGACATTGACATCAGCTGGACCCTGGGCCCGTACCGCTTCGAGCTGCCCCTGGTCGCCTCGGCGATGGACGGGGTCGTCAGCCCCGACACCGCCGTCCTCGTCAACGAGCTGGGCGGCCTCGGGGTGCTCAACCTGGAGGGCGTCTGGACCCGCTTCGAGAACGCCGAGGAGCAGCTGGAGAAGGTCGCCTCCGCGCCCAAGCACGAAGCGACGCGGATCATGCAGGAGATCTACACCGAGCCGGTCAAGCCGGAGCTGATCGGGCGGCGGATCGCCGAGATCAAGGAGCGCGGCGCCGTCGCCTGCGGCTCCCTCACCCCGCAGAAGGTCCGCGAGCACTACGAGATCGCGGTCGAGGCCGGGATCGACATCCTCGTCATCCAGGGCACGGTGATCTCGGCCGAACACGTCTCGACCACAGTCGAGCCGCTCAACCTGAAGGAGTTCATCGCCGAAGTGCCGGTGCCGACCGTGGTCGGCGGCTGCGCCTCCTACTCGACCGGCCTGCACCTGATGCGGACCGGCGCCGTCGGCGTCCTGGTCGGGGTCGGCCCGGGCGCCGCCTGCACGACCCGCGGCGTGCTTGGGATCGGCGTCCCGCAGGCGACCGCGATCGCCGACGTGGCGGCGGCCCGCGCCCAGCACATGCTGGAGACCGGCGAGTACGTCAACGTGATCGCCGACGGCGGCATGCGGACCGGGGGCGACGTCTCGAAGGCGATCGCGACCGGCGCCGACGCGGTGATGGTCGGCTCGCCGCTGGCCCGCGCCAAGGAGGCGCCGGGGCGCGGCTTCCACTGGGGGATGGCGACCTTCCATCCCTCGCTGCCGCGCGGCACCCGGGTCTCTACCAGGCAGGACGGGACGATGAAGGAGATCCTGCTCGGGCCGGCTCAGGAGAACGACGGCACCTTCAACCTGATGGGGGCGCTGAAAACCTCGATGGCAACCTGCGGCTACGAGGACATCCGCTCCTTCCAGCGGGCCGAGGTGATGGTCGCGCCGGCGCTGATGAGCGAGGGGAAGAAGCTGCAGAACGAGCAGGCGGTCGGCATGGGCTCGAACGGGCGGGCGGCTGTTTCGGCGGGAGTGGCTGTCTCAGATGACTAGGGCTGCCCACTCAGCGGGCCGGCGGGTCCTGTCACCGGATAGGGCCCACCAGTCCTGCGGTGCAGTAGCTCCTCGGACTGGTCCCCCCATCCGGCGCCACCCCCCGGCAGGGGCGTGAGCGACGCGGCCCTGAGAGCCGAGCCTGCCGTGCCGCCCGAGACGGCGCCCGTTGCAGCCCACGCCGTCGAGGAGGTGTTGGTGCTCGATTTCGGGGGGCAGTACTCGCAGCTGATCGCGCGGCGGATTCGGGAATGTGGGGTGTTTGCAGAGCTGCTGCCGGCCAGCGCTTCGCTGGAGTCGATTCGGGAGCGCAAGCCGAAGGCCTTGGTCCTCTCTGGGGGGCCGGCATCCGTGTACGAGCCCGGCGCTCCCGAGTTCCCCACCCCGCTGCTCGACCTCGACATGCCGATGCTGGGCATCTGTTACGGGATGCAGGTCATGGTTCAGGCGCTGGGCGGCAAGGTCGAAGGGGCGGAGACGGGGGAGTTCGGCCGGGCGGAGCTGACCCTGCGCGACGGCGGCGGGCGGCTGCTCGCCGGGCTGCCGCAGGAGCAGAGCTGCTGGATGAGCCACCGCGACACGGTTTTCGAGCCGCCGCCCGGATTCGACGCGCTCGCCTCGACGCCGGGCTCGCCGGTCGCCGCTTGCGAGGACCCCGAGCGCGGTCTGTACGGGATCCAGTTCCACCCGGAGGTCGTCCACACCCCCTACGGGACCGAGGTCCTGACCCGCTTCCTGCGCGACATCGCCGGCTGCGAGCAGGAGTGGTCGGCGGAGTCGGTGATCGCCGAACAGGTCGCCAAGGTCCGCGATCAGGTCGGCGAGGGCCGCGTCGTCTGCGGGCTCTCCGGCGGCGTCGACTCCTCTGTCGCGGCGCTGCTGGTGCACCGGGCGGTGGGGGAGAAGCTGACCTGCGTCTTCGTCGACCACGGCCTGATGCGGCTGAACGAGGCCGAGCAGGTGGTCGAGGCCTTCCGCCAGTACGGCATCCCGCTCGTCCACGTCGAAGCAGAGGAGCGCTTCCTCGCCCGTCTCGCCGGGGTCGACGAGCCGGAGCGCAAGCGCAAGATCATCGGCGAGGAGTTCATCCGCGTCTTCGAGGAGGAGGCGGCGAAGCTCCAGGACGCCGCCTACCTGGTCCAGGGCACGCTCTACTCCGACGTGATCGAGTCCGGCGGCAGCGACTCCGCGGCGACGATCAAGTCCCATCACAACGTCGGCGGTCTCCCCGACGACCTCGAGTTCGAGCTGGTCGAGCCGCTGCGGATGCTGTTCAAGGACGAGGTGCGGGCGGTCGGCGCCGAGCTGGGGATGCCGGAACGGATGGTCTGGCGCCAGCCCTTCCCCGGCCCCGGCCTGGCGATCCGCATCGTCGGCGGCGAGGTGACCAGGGAGCGCTTGGACATCCTCCGCGCCGCCGACGCGATCCTGCAGGAGGAGATCCGCGCCGCCGAGCTCTACCGCCAGCTCTGGCAGTCCTTCTGCGTATTGCCGGTCGTCCGCTCGGTCGGCGTCCAGGGCGACGGCCGCACCTACGCCTACCCGATCGTGATCCGCGCCGTCACCTCCGACGACGCGATGACCGCCGACTGGGCCCGCCTCCCCTACGACCTCCTGGAGAAGGTCTCGAACCGGATCATCAACGAGATCAGCGACGTCAACCGCGTCGCCTTGGACATCTCCTCCAAGCCCCCCGCGACGATCGAGTGGGAGTAGGTCGCGAGTCTCTGGGAGCCCATCCCGGTAGGGGTTCCACTTAACTTTTTTTGAAGACCCGCGGTGGCCGTCCGAGGACGTCGCCGCAAAAAAAGTACAAGACGTTCCACCCCTACCGGGATGGGCTCTTAGGGTTGCGCGGGATGCCTTCGTTTGCGGTTTCGATAGCGACGCTGAGTCTGCTGCAGGCGGCGTTAGTTGCCCTGCCCCGAGCGCGACCGCCGTTCGTGTGGATGCCGGAGAGTCCGTGGTGGGCGCTGGTGCCGGCGGGGTCGATCGTCGTGGTGGTCTTTGGGATCGAGGCGCTGCCGGACTCGGCGGACGCGCTGGCTTGGCTGGCGCTGGTTGCGGTGCCGCCGCTGGCGGCGCTGGCGCTTGGCGAGCTCGTGCATGGGTCGCGGCCGCTGTGGGCGCTGGCGGCGGTGCCGCTCTTCGTCGTTGCCTGGGTGGCGCAGGGGTCTCTGGCGGGGGAGATCGCCGCGACTCTGCTCTCCGGCCTCGCCTGCGTCTCCCTCGGCTGGATGTTGGTTGCGGTCGTGCCGGCGGTCTGGCTGCGCTGGGGCATCTACGCGATGGCGGCGATCGATGCGGCGCTGATCGCGGCTGAGCTGCTGCAGGGGCCCAGCGGCGTGCTCGTCGCCGCCGACCCGGGGGGACTGCCCCGCCTCCAGGTGCTCGAATTCGGCACCGCCCGGATGGGCTTCGGCGACGCCTTCGTCGCCGCCACCGCCGGCTCCCTCCTCGCCTCCCCCGCCGATGGGCCGAAAAGTCAAGCCGGGGTTGACTTTTCGGCCCGTCGGCGGCAGCTCGAGGGCGCTGCACTGGTTGCGGTGCTTGGGCTCGGTTTCGACCTGTTGTTCTTTGTCCTCGACACGCTGCCGGGGACGGTGCCGGTTGCCGTCGCCTTGGCGCTGGTCGAGTGGCGCGATCGCCGTGAGCTCAGCCCGGGTGGCCGAGCAGGGTGACGCCGTAGATGGCGACGAAGCCGGCGACGGTCAGCGCGACGCGTTGCCATGAGCCCTCGCCATCGTGCTCGTGCGCGTGGGCAGCCGGCAGCAGGTCGGTGGCGCCCATGTAGAGGAAGAAGCCGGCGTAGAGGGCGAGGAAGTATCCGAGCGTCTGGTCGGAGACTGAGATCAGCGAGCCGACGACGGCGCCAGCCAGGGGGGCGAAGGCGTCGATTCGAAGCCAGCGCTTGGCCCGCACCCGGTCTCCGGACTGGCTTAGCACGAAGCTGACCGTGTTGAGGCCGTCGGCGAAGCCGTGGCTGACGACGGCGAGGAGGACCAATAGGCCCGTCTCGGCGTTGACGCTGAAGGCGAGGCCGATCCCGACCCCGTCGGTGAAGGTGTGCAGCGAGAGCCCGGCGGCGCCGAGGACGCCGACTCGGCCGTGGGCCCGTGCCTGCTCGGGGTCGTCGCGGTGATGCAGGACGAGCACCCGCTCGAGCAGGAAGAAGGCGACGAAGCCGAGGGCGACCAGCGGCACCGCGTCGTGGGCCTCGCCGATGTGCTCGATCGCCTCCGGCAGGACCTCCAGCAGCGCGACCGCGACGACGATGCCGCCGCTCAACGCGACCACGGTCGGCAGCGAGTGGGAGAGGCGCAGGGCAATCGCGCCCCCGGCGAGGATCGCGAGGACGGCCAGCCCAGCGAGCGGTATCGCCACCTCAGGCATGTCGCTCCGAGCAGGAGGCGCAGGTTCCGCGCAGGACCACGTCGTGGGCCGCGACCGCGAACTCGGAGCGGCGGCTGACCGCGGCGATCGCCTTCTCCAGCGCCTCGCTGACGAAGGGGGAGAGCCGACCGCAGTCCTCGCAGACGAGGTGGTGGTGGTGCTCGTCGGAATCGAGCCGCTCGTAGCCGGCGGCGTCGCCACCGATCTCGACCCGCTGCACCAGGTGCAGGCCCTCGAGCTGGTCGAGGGTTCGGTAGACGGTTGCGCGGCCGACCGACTCGAGCCTCTTGTCGATCTCCAGCGCCGTCAGCGCGCAGCCCTCCGAGGCGAGCAGCTCTACCACCTGCCGCCGCGAGCCGCCGCTGCGGAAGCCGGCCTCGTCGAGGCGCTGCAATGCGTGCTCGGCCCAATCCACGGCCGGCAAGCTATCAGATAATGAGACTTATTCTCAAAAGTGCCCGAGGCGCCGAAAGACCCGTTCAGCTGTAGCGGTCCCACTTGAGCAGGTAGGGCAGCGGGTCGATCGGGCTGCCGCCCTCGTACCAGCCGGGCGCGGCCCACATCTCGAAGTGCAAATGGCAGGCGGTGGACGAGCCGGTGCTGCCGACCAGGCCGATCGGCTCGCCGGTGCGGACGCTCATTCCCTCCTGCAGGGGCGAAGGCCGGAGCAGGTGCATGTAGGCGGTGTCGTAGGTGGTGCCCTTGCCGTCGATGACCAGGTAGTTGCCGGCTGCACTGTCCCAGCCGGCGTACTGGACGCGCCCGCCACGGGCGGCGACAAGCGGGACACCACACTTGGCCATCACGTCATGGCCCTGGTGCGTGTGGCCGGAGCGGCCGGCGCCGAACCGAGCGCCCGCGTCGCCGAAGTCGTGGGCGCCGAGGACAGGGAAGGCATAGCCGTAGAGGTCGAATCCGAGGCTGAGCGATTCTGAGGCGGTGGAGACCGTCGCCAGCGTTCCCGCCTGCGAGGAGATGCGGAAGGTGTAGCGGCCGTTCAGGGCCGGGCGGCCGCTGTTGGTGGTGCCGTCCCAGCGGATCCGGTTCGCGACCTTGGGGGCGACGTCGTTGCGGAAG
>DASVWY010000048.1:0-3370 GCA_036392975.1 Solirubrobacterales bacterium
TGGGCGACCCCGACGAAGCAGGGAACCTCGACGAGCTGCTCTCGATCGTGAAGACGGAGCTGGATGGCGCGGTCGCCGCCGTCGAGGGCCCCAACGAGTTCGACATGTGGGGCGGCGACGACTGGATCTCCGGCCTGCGGCCCTATCAGCAGCGCCTGTACTCGGCGGTCAAGTCCGACCCGGCCCTCGCCTCACTGCCGGTGGTCGGCCCCTCGATAGTCCACCGCCGCAACCAGGAGGCCCTCGGCAACCTCTCCGGCGATCTCGACTTCGGCAACATCCACTCCTACCCGGACGGCTACGGGCCCGAGGAGAACCTCGATCGGCACCTGGCGGCGGCGAGCCTGAACTCCGGCTCGGAGCCGGTGATGGCGACCGAGACCGGCTACCACACCGCAACGGGCTGGGACGGCGAACACAATCCGGTCTCCGAGGCTGCGATGGCGACCTACGTGCCGCGCATGTTCCTCGAGTACTTCCGCCGCGGCATCGTCAGGACCTTCTCCTACGAGCTGCTCGACGAGGAGGGCGGCTCGGGCGAGCGCGAGGACAACTTCGGCCTGCTGCGCAACGACTTCTCGGAGAAGCCGGCCTTCGTGGCGCTGCGCAACACGATCGACATCCTCGAGGACCCGGGAGCCAACTTCACGCCCGGCAGCCTCGCCTACGCCCTCGGCGACGGCAGCGACGACGTCCACCACATCCTCCTGCAGAAGCGCGACGGCAGCTTCTACCTGGCCCTCTGGCGGGCCGAGGACGTGATCGACCCGGAGTCCCAGGCCCCGCCGGCGGTCCCCGCCTCGCCGGTGAACATCAGGTTCGGCCGCCAGCTGACCAGCGCGACCAGCTACGTCCCCAATGCCTCCAACGCCCCGGTCGGCAGCCTGCCGGCGGGTGGAAACGAGGTCACGGTGAACGTCGGCGCCGAGGTCGTGATCGTCAAGCTGACCCTCGGCGGCAAGGCTGCGGTGACCGGCCGGATTCAGGCCCGGCTCTCGCGCCGCTCGGTACCTGCCGGAGGCCTGGTGGCGGTGACGGGCCGGCTGCCGAAGTCGCTTGCCGGACGCTCCCTGCGCGTGAGGATCCAGCAGTGGCAGGGCCGCGGCTGGCGCACGATCGGCCAGAGCCGCACGAGGAAGTCCGGCGTCTTCCGCAAGAAGATCCGGCTACCCATTCGCCGCGCCGGCCGAGCCTCCCGCGTACGCGTCATCGCGGGCGCCGCCAAGCCCTCACGCCCCCTGCGCGTCCGCATCCGCCGCCGCTGATCGGCGAACCAGCGGGAGGAAGGCCGGTCTTTCAGCGTGAGCGAACGGGACGGCGCGAGCAACGGTTGATGCCTTTTACAGCCCATGGGCTGTAAAAGGCATCAACGCAGCCTCGGCTAGCCCAGGCGCTGTTCGAGCGCCGCCAGCTGCGCTGAGATCTCCTGGGGCAGCCTGTCTCCGAAGCGGTCCAAGTGCTCCCTGACCTGCGGCAGCTGCTGCTTGAAGAGGTCGGCGTCGACCGAGAGCAGCTCGCGCATCTGCTCCTCGCTGACGTCGATGCCGTCGATGTCGATCTCTCCCTCGGCCGGGAGCAGGCCGATCGCCGACTCGACCGTCTGGCCCTCGTCGTTGCAGCGGCGGAAGACCCACTCGAGCACGCGGCTGTTCTCGCCGAAGCCCGGCCAGATGAACTTGCCGTTCTCGTCCTTGCGGAACCAGTTGACGAGGAAGATCTTCGGCAGCTTCGCTCCCTCGCGCTGTCCGATCTCCAGCCAGTGGCCGAAGTAGTCGGCCATGTTGTAGCCGCCGAAGGGCAGCATCGCCATCGGGTCGAAGCGCAGCTTGCCGACCTCGCCCGCCGCCGCCGCGGTCGTCTCGACCGACATCGTCGCCCCGAGGAAGGTGCCGTGCTCCCAGTCGAAGGCCTCGGATACCAGCGGCACCGCGGTCGCCCGGCGGCCGCCGAAGAGGAAGGCGTCGATCGGCACGCCGGCCGGGTCCTCCCACTCGGGCGCGATGCAGGGGCACTGCGCGGCGGGCGTCGTGAAGCGAGCGTTCGGATGCGCCGCCGGCTGCTCGGAGTCCGGCGTCCACTCGTTGCCGTGCCAGTCGATCGCGTGCGCCGGCGGCTCGCCGGTCATGTCCTCCCACCAGACGTCGCCGTCGTCGGTCTTGGCGCAGTTGGTGAAGATCGAGTTGCGCTCGATCGTCTCCATCGCGTTCGGGTTGGTCTTGTGGCCCGTCCCCGGCGCGACGCCGAAGAAACCGGCCTCGGGGTTGACCGCGTAGAGGCGGCCGTCGGACCCGAACTTCATCCAGGCGATGTCGTCGCCGACCGTCTCCGCTGTCCAGCCCTCGAGGGTCGGGATCAGCATCGCCAGGTTGGTCTTGCCCGAGGCCGACGGGAAGGCGCCGGTCACGTACTTGACCTCGCCCGAGGGCGAGGTCAGCTTGAGGATCAGCATGTGCTCGGCCAGCCAGCCCTCGTCGCGGGCCATCGCCGAGGCGATCCGCAGCGCGAAGCACTTCTTGCCGAGCAGGGCGTTGCCGCCGTAGCCCGAGCCGAAGGACCAGATTTCGCGCGTCTCGGGGTAGTGGACGATGTACTTGTTCTCGGCGTTGCAGGGCCAGGGCACGTCCTCCTGGCCCTCGCTCAGCGGCATCCCGACCGAGTGCACGCAGGGGACGAAGTCGCCGTCCTCGCCGAGAACGTCGAGGGCGCCCTTGCCCATCCGGGTCATGATCCGCATCGAGGTCGCGACGTAGGCGGAGTCGGTCAGCTGCACGCCGATGTGGGCGATCGGCGAGCCCAGCGGGCCCATCGAGAAGGGCACGACGTACATCGTGCGGCCGGCCATACAGCCCTTGAAGAAGCCGCCCAGCGTCTCGCGCATCTCGGCCGGGTCGCACCAGTTGTTGGTCGGGCCCGCGTCCTCCTCGCGCTGAGAGCAGATGAAGGTCCGGTCCTCGACCCGGGCGACGTCGCCGGGGTCGGAGAGGGCGAGGTAGGAGTTGGGGCGCTTCGCGTCGGAGAGGCGCTCGAAGGTGCCGGCGTCGATCAGACGCTGGGCGAGCTCGTCGTACTCCTCGGCGGAGCCGTCGCACCAGTGAATGGCGTCGGGCTGGGTCAACTCGGCGATCTCCCCGACCCAGTCGAGGAGCTTTGCGTGGGTGGTCGGCGCGTTGGCCGTGCTGATCTGGCTCATCCGCGGCACTTTACTTACCGGCTTTGAGGTTGGTGAGTTCGATGTCGGCCTCGTCGTTGAGGATTTTCATCGTCGCCGTTTCCTCTTTGCCACCCGCCAGGGTGACGGTGCAATCGAAGGTGGCATCGGCTTCGACCTCGATCCCCGACGGACACTCGACCGCGGTCACTTTTTTGTTCG
>DASVWY010000049.1:0-3103 GCA_036392975.1 Solirubrobacterales bacterium
CGCGCCGTTGCCGTCGACAGCCGACCGGAGGTGCTCGTCTCATGAGCGCCGGCGGTCGCTCCCACACCGCGCCTCCTCCCTCCGAGCGGCGGCCGGTGAGCCTGCCGCGCCTGGCTGAGATGAAGGCGGCCGGCGAACCGATCGTGATGGTCACCGCGTACGACTACCCGTCGGCGACAGTGGCCGAGGAGGCCGGCGTCGACATCGTCCTGGTCGGCGACTCGGCGGCGATGGTCGTGCTCGGTTACCCGGGCACCGAGCCGGTCTCGATGGAGGAGATGATCGTGCTCGGCAAAGCCGTTCGCCGCGGTCTGAAGACGCCGCTGATGGTCGGCGACATGCCGATGGGCAGCTACGAGGCGAGCAACGAGCTCGCGGTCCAGAACGCGCAGCGCCTGGTCAAGGAGACCGGCTGCCAGACGGTCAAGCTGGAGGCGGGGGGGATCGCGGTCGAGCGGGCGCGGGCGATCGTCCGCTCGGGCATCCCGGTTATGGGCCACGTCGGTCTGACGCCGCAGACGGCCACCGCCCTCGGCGGCTACAAAGCCCAAGGCAAGACCGCCCAGGGCGCGATCAAGCTTTGCGAGGACGCCCTCGCGTTGCAGTCGGTCGGCTGCTTCGCGATCGTCTTCGAGGCCGTCCCGGCGGCGATCACCGAAGCGATAGTCGCCAAGCTCGAGGTGCCGACGATCGGAATCGGAGCCGGCCCGAGCACCTCAGGCCAGGTGCTCGTCTTCCACGACCTGCTCGGCATCACCACCGGCCGCATGGCGAAATTCGTCAAGCGCTACGCCGACGTGCACGAGACGATGGTCGGGGCGGTGCGGGAGTACGGCAAAGAGGTCCGCTCCGGCTACTTCCCCGAGCCCGACCACGTCTACGGGGTCGAGCCGGCCGAGCTGGCCGAGTTCCGCAGGTACCTCGACCAGGAGAGCCTCGCCTCGCCGAAAGCCTGGGACTGGGAGCCGCTTCCCTGAGAGCCGGTCCCTGTCGGCTGGCGACTTTTACCCCCTATAGGACGTAAAACTCGCCAGCCGGCGAATAGCATTCGGGCGAGGTGCCGATCTACGAATTTCAATGCGAGGGATGCGGCGGGCGGTTTGAGGAGCTGGTGCCCGCCGCAGGCGCGGAGGTCGCCTGCCCCGCCTGTGGAGCGGGCGACGTCCGGCGCCTCTTCTCCCCGGTCTCCCCACCCGGCCGTCAGCCGCGCGGCGCCCGCGTCAGGTCCGACGAAGCCAGGCGCCGTGAGCGGGAGGCGGCGCGTTGAGCGCGTCGACCGGGGAGCGCCGCGAAGCGCTGGTAGAGCTCTTCCACGAGGTCCAGGACTGCACCAGGTGCCCGCTGCACGAGACCCGCACCAAGGCCGTCTTCGGCGCCGGCGACGCCGACGCCGAGCTGATGTTCGTCGGCGAGGCGCCGGGAGCCGAAGAGGACCGGCAGGGCCTGCCGTTCGTCGGCCGCGCCGGGCAGCTGCTGAACCAGCTGCTGGCCGAGATCGGGATGTCGCGCGAGGACGTCTTCATCGCCAACGTCCTCAAGAGCCGGCCGCCCGGCAATCGCGACCCGCAGCCGCTGGAGATCGAGGCCTGCCGCCCCTATCTGTTCGAGCAGATCCGACTGATCGAGCCGCGCGTGGTCTGCACGCTCGGCAACTTCGCGACGAAGCTGCTCAGCGGCAACCCGGCGGGGATCACCCGCGTGCGGGGGACGCCCCAGGTGCACGAGCTGGGCGGGCGCACCGTCTTCCTGCTGCCGCTCTTCCACCCGGCCGCGGCGCTGCGCACGCCGGCGATGAAGGAGACCCTGCGCTCCGACCTCGCCCAGCTGCCGGGGTTGATCGCCGGCCCGCCGCCGGCCGGGCCCGAGCCCGAGGAGCAGATCGAGGAGGCGCCGGTGCCGGGGCCCCCGCAGCCCGCCGACGACCAGCTCGACCTGTTCGGTTGAACGCCCCTTCGGAGACGGCCGAGACCTGCTCGGCGGCCGAGACCGAAGCGCTCGGCGCCCGCATCGCCGCAGGCCTGCGGCCGGGCGACGTCGTCGTCGTCAGCGGCGAGGTGGGGGCGGGGAAGACGACCTTGATCCGGGGGGCCTGCAGGGCCCTCGGCGTCGAGGGCCCGGTCACCTCGCCCACCTTCACGATCGGCCAGCGCTACAGCGGCAGGCATCCGATCTCCCACCTCGACCTCTACCGCCTCGGCGGGCTCGAGCAGGAGGAACCGGCGCTCCTCGGCGACTACCTGGACGCCGACTCGATCGGCTTCGTCGAGTGGCCGGCGGTGGCGGAGCCGGAGCTGGCCGGGCGCAAGGCGCTGGAGGTGCGGCTCAGCCACAGGGGCGAGGACCGCCGCAGGGTCGAGATCCGCGCCGCATCGGGCCGCAAATAGGCGTGTTTTGGATGAATGCTGTGTAGCATCGCCCTGCGAAACCCGGACCAAGGAGGAAGCGCCGAATGAGAGCAGCGAAGAGGCTGGCGGCAATTGGCTTGGTGGCCGCGCTTTTCGGGAGCGCCACGCCGGCTTCGGCGCAGGGCGCCGCCTTCCGGCATTACGTGGCCTGCGGGCTCTCTCAGAACGCGAAACCGGCGCACGTCTGTCAGAAGAAAAGGAAAAAGGGCGCCTTTTTCCGCAGCAACAAAGCCGATGTCTTCTACACGGTCTGCGTCCGCTTCCCGACCGGGAAAAACCTCTGCGCACCCGCCCAGGAAGCGGTGCAGGGCACGCTCTACGTCAACAAGATCACGACCAACATCCCGGGCGAGCACAAGGTCACTTGGTTCGTGAAAGGCAAGCGGGTCGGGATCTTCACCTTCCTTGTCCCGGCCTGAGAGCCTGGCGCTGGTCGGCTTCGATACCGCGACCGAGGACACCGCCGTCTGCGCCTGGCGCGACGGCGAGGTCCTCTTCGAGTCGCTGCTGGGACTGTCCGAGCAGGGCAGCCCGCTGCACTCGACCGCGCTGCTCGGCGAAGTCGAGCGGGCGGCCGACGCGGCCGGCGGCTGGGACGCGGTCGACCGCATCGCGGTCGGGCTCGGCCCTGGCTCGTTCACCGGGCTGCGGGTCGCCCTCGCGACCGCCCGCGCTCTCGGGCTGAGCCGAGGGTTGCC
>DASVWY010000050.1:0-2303 GCA_036392975.1 Solirubrobacterales bacterium
TCGGCCTCTCCGGCCGCTGGAAGCTGCTCGGCCAGCTCGTCCTCGCGCTCGGGCTCTGGTGGGTGGCCCGCCACGAGGTCGGCCTCGAGCCGACCCTCTACTTCCGCATCGGCGATGCCAGCCTCGACCTCGGCCCGGTCCTCTACTTCGTCCTCGTCTTCCTCGTGATCGCCGGCACCTCCAACGGGGTCAACCTCACCGACGGCCTCGACGGCCTCGCCGCCGGCTCCTGCGCGATCGTCCTGCTCGCCTACACGGCGATCTCCTTCGTCAGCAACGAGCAGCAGAACCTGGCGCTGCTCTCCGCTTGCCTGGTCGGCGCCTGCGTCGGCTTCCTCTGGTTCAACGCCTTCCCGGCATCGATCTTCATGGGGGACACCGGCTCGCTCGGCCTCGGCGGCGCCATTGGCGCCCTGGCGGTGATGACCCAGACCGAGGTCTTGCTGATCATCATCGGCGGCATCTTCGTGATCGAGGCGCTGTCGGTCGCGGCCCAGGTCTTCGCCTTCAAGACGTTCCGTCGCCGCGTCCTGCTGATGGCGCCCCTTCACCACCACTTCGAGATGATGGCCTGGTCGGAGACCAAGATCATGCTCCGCTTCTGGATCATCGCCGCGGTCTGCTCCGGGATCGGGTTCACGCTGTACCAGCAGTCGATCGGCCGGTAGCCGTTCCAAAGCCCGTCGAAAGGCATTGCATAGAAATTGCTTTCAGCGCGCCACGCGTGCGCCCGCCAGGCCTACGGTCGGCCGATGCTGCCCTTCGCTTCGATCCCGGATCCTGCCGAGTCGACGTTCATCGCTTTCGGAGCCGCGATCGGTGCGTTCGCGGGTAGAGCGATCGCCCGTAGACGCGGGTATGATGCAGACAATCGTATGCACTGGACTGTCGAAGGAAGCTTCTATGGCACCGGGATTGCTCTCGGCGCTTACCTCATTGCCAATGCGGTCAAGGCAGGCATCCTTTGATGCTCGTGCTCCGGCTTCTTCCAGCCATGGCGACCTTGGCGATCGCCGTCGCGACGGTCTTCTACGCCGACGCGCATTCCTGGAGCGACGGCGAGACGCAAGGGGCCCTGGCGGCGGTCATCGGCGCTTCGGTTGCGCTCGATCTTCTGCTCTCTTGGCTGTGGGATAGGACTCGCGCTGCCAGGGCTGCCAGTCGGCGACACGATCTCGCGAAGTAAGAGGGACAGGGCCGACCGCCCGCGTCGCGAACATAGGCGGCATGAGCGTGCCGCCGCCTCGCAAGCCACGTGCCCCGTTGCCGCCGGGGCCGTTTCTGGTCGTCGGGCTGGCGCGATCGGGGTGCGCGGCGGCGCGGTTGCTGGCGCAGAGAGGGGAGAGGGTGCGGGGGGTCGACTCCGGCCACCCGCAGGGCGCGGCAGGGCTTGCGGGGGCCGGTGTCGAAGTCGTCCTGGATACGGATGGATTGGCTCTTCTGGATGGCACGCGGACCGTCGTCAAGAGCCCGGGCGTGCCCCGGGAGGCGCCGGTGATCGCGGCGGCGCTGGAGCGCGGCATCGACGTGGTCGGCGAGCTGGAGCTGGCCTGGCGGGCGATCCCCAATCGCTTCGTCGCCGTCACCGGCACCAACGGCAAGACGACGACGGTGGAGCTGCTCGGGCACCTCTACCGCACGGCCGGCGAGCCGGTCGCGGTCGCCGGCAACGTCGGCACGCCGCTCTCCGCGCTGGCCGGTGAGATCGAGGCCGACGCGACCGTCGTCTGCGAGGCCTCCAGCTTCCAGCTCGAGGACAGTGAGGCCTTCGCGCCTGAGTGCGCGGTCTTCCTCAACCTCGCCCCCGACCATCTCGACCGCCACGCCGATATCGAGTCCTACCTGGCGGCCAAGCTGCGCGTCTTCGCCAACCAGGGCAACGACGACGTCGCCGTCTACAACGCGGACGAGCCGGCGCTGGCCGGTGTCGACCTCGGCGGTTGCGCCCGCCGCGTCCCCTTCTGCCACGGAGCCGCGCCCGACTGCGAGGTTTCCGTCTCGCAGGGGACGCTCTTCCACGAGGGCGAGCCCATGCTCGACGTCGCGGAGCTGGGCCTCGTCGGCGAGCACAACGTCGCCAACGCGATGGCCGCGGCGGCCGCGGCGCTCTCGATGGGGCTCGACCGCGAGGCGGTGCGCGAGGGGCTGCGCACTTTCGCCGGCGTCCCGCATCGCCTGGAGCAGGTCGCCGTGGCGGTCGAGGTGGTCGGGCGCCAGGTTGAGGAAGATCGCGCCCTCGGGGCTGAAGAGGCTGGTGTCCTCGAGCTGGAAGCTGGAGGCCTCGCAGACGACGGTCGCGTCGG
>DASVWY010000051.1:0-5193 GCA_036392975.1 Solirubrobacterales bacterium
ACGGCGCGCGCCGGCTCGCTTCCAGGGCGTCGCGCCCGGCGGGAGTCCTGCTGCTCGACGCCAGCCGCGGCCAGGAGGCCGAGGCGGTCCACGCCCAGGCGCTCGACCTGGCCCTGCGACGGGCGGGCTTCCGCGTCCTGATGCTCTCCGACGAGCTGGGTGAGGAGCGGATGGAGCGCGCGCTCAGCGCCCTCGACCCGACCGCGATCGTCCTCTGCGGCCCGGGCACCGACCCGCCCTCGGCCGTCAAGCTGGTTCGCAAGATCCGTGAGGCGGGCTTCCACGCCCCGCTATTCGGCTTTCGTGCCAGCGGCCTGATCGGCGACGCGATTCCCGCCGCCGGCGAGCGGCCGAGCGAGGTCACCGGCCTGCTCAACTCCGATTTGCGGCAGCGCGCCAGCCAAGCGTTCGCCTAGCGCCATGTCGGGACCGGTGGTGCAGGCGCCAGGCGCCATTATCAGCACACCCTTTCAAAAAAACTGATTGCTGAATTACCAGGCGACCTTCCTTGTACCGAGTCGAGTACTTAGCGTTACAATGGCGCCGCTGGGTAGGGCGGGAGTCCGAGTCGGGTTCGGCCGCCTGTGGCTTGCGATGCGGGAGAGGTCTCTGTGCTGTTTTTCGTTGACGAGTCGTGGCAGACAATTGCCGGTCGAGAGATGTGGGGATTGGGCGCAGCGATTCACCCAGATACCCAACTTCACAGCCAGCTCGATCAGCCCGGGCTTGCAGGCTGCTGACGTGGTCGTGTACCTAGGGCCACATCTGGCTGATCCGTCCCAGCGCCCGGAGTTGAAGCCGTATCTGACCAGAGTTCAGGGTCTTTGCTACGAGTTTCGACAGGGCAAGCAGCAAAGGCAGCACAGGTCCATTCGCCGGGTCAGCTGAGCACAAAAATAGGGACCGGCGAGCCCGAAGACTCTATGACGCCGTTAAGAGCGGCGCACCGGTCCCACAGACATAAGATATCACTTGGCTTCTCAGGTTGTGCTGAGTAAATATCGACGTCCTACGGGCGGCTCGGCTCCGGCACGGTCGTCTCGCTGATCCCCCAGCGGTCGTGCAGGCGGCGCAGGGGCGCCGGAGCCCACCAGTTCCACTTGCCGAGCAGCTCCATCAGCGAGGGGACGAGCAGGGCGCGGATGATGCTGGCGTCGATCAGGACGGCCAGCGCCGTGCCGACGCCGTTCTCCTTGATGAAGATGATCTGCGAGGTGGCGAAGGCGCCGATCGCGACCGCGAACAGCAGCGCCGCGGCGGTGACGATTCGCCCCGTCCGCTCTAGCCCGATCGCGACGGACTCGGAATCCGAGGCGCCGTTGTCGCGGGCCTCTTTGATCCGCGAGAGGAGGAAGACCGCGTAGTCGGTCGAGAGGCCGAAGGCGACCGCGAAGAGCAGGATCGGCATCGTCTGCTCGATCGCGCCGGGGCTGCTGTAGTCGAGCAACCCCTCGAAGCGCCCGTCCTGGAAGATCAGCACCAGCAGGCCGAAGACGGCGCTGAGGTTTAGCACGTTCATGATCAGCGACTTGATCGGCAGCACCACCGATCCGGTCATCAGGAAGAGGATGACCAGGGTGGCGATGACGATGATCGCGAAGGCGATCGGCAGGTGCCGGACGAGGCTGCTTTGGAAGTCGACGAAGTCGGCCGTGGCGCCGCCGACCAGCACGGTCGATCCGGGCGGTGCTGGCACCTCACGGACCCGTTCGACGGTCGACTGGCTCGCCTCCGACTTGAAGGCGTTGGCGGAGACCGCCTGGATGACGGTGATGCCGCCGGCCAGCTTTTGCGGAGGCGCGACCGCGGCGACGCCCTCGGTGCGACGGATTCGGCTCACCAGCTTCGCCGATGCTTTCGGCCCGCCTCCTTCGACCGAGACCCAGATCGGCGTCTCGCGGTACGGCGGGAACTCGTTGCTGACTGCCTCGTACGCCTGCCGGGCGCTGGCCTCCTTTGGCAGCACGGTCGGGTCGACAGTGTCGAACTTGATGCTGAGGAAGGGCAGGCCAAGGACGATCAGGAAGAGGGCGCTGAGGGTCGCGATCGGGGCCGGGCGCCGCATCACGAACCGCGAGAGCCGGTACCAGAAGCCCTGCTGCGCGGGCCGCGCGTCGGCCTCGGCGCGACGCTGCAAGAAGCGCGGCGCCAGCGAGTTGACGCGGGTGCCGAGCAGGGTCAGCACGGCGGGGAGGACGGTCAGCGAGATCAGCGCCGCCAGCAGCGCGACCAGCGAGCCGCCCAGCCCCATCGAGTAGAGGAAGCGCTGGGGGAAGACGAGCAGGGAGGCGAGTGCCGCAGCCACCGTCAGGGAAGAGAAGAAGACGGTGCGACCGGCGGTGGACATCACCCGCCTCATCGCCGCCAGCCCCGGCCCGTCCTTGGCGATCTCCTCGCGGTAGCGGGAGACGACGAAGAGGCTGTAGTCGATCGCAAGCCCCAGGCCCAGTCCGGTGGTCAGATTGAGAGCGAAGATCGAGATCGAGCCGAATTCGCTCGCCAGGCGCAGGATGAGGAAGGTGCCGACGATCGCCAGCAGCCCGATCATCACCGGCAGCAGCGCCGCGACGAGGCTGCGGAAGAAGAGAAACGAGAGCAGGAAGAGCAGCGGGAAGGCGAGCACCTCGGCCTTGCGCAGGTCTTCCTCGACCTGCTTGTTGACCTGCTCCTGGGCGACGGCGGCGCCGCCGACCGCGATGCCCGGCCGGCCCTCCAGCTCGTCGGCGATCTCGCCGCCGGCCGCCTGCCACTCCTTGTCGTCGATCGGCTTCAGGGCGACCGCCAGGTAGGTCGCCTCGCCGTCCCTGGAGACGAAATCGCGCGAGCGGGTGTTGTAGTAGCCGTTGACCGACTGGACGTCGTCACGTTGGCGCAGCTCCGCCGCCAGGGCCTCGATCCGCGTCCGCGTCGCCGGCGCGGAGACCGGGGCGTCGTCGACGACGACGATCACTCCGGGGACCCGCAGGCCGGCGTCCTGCAGCTGCTTCCTGGCTTCCACCGCCTCGGTCTCCGGATCGTCGGCGCCGTAGGGGTCGAGCCGTTCGGCCACCGAGCCGCCGAGGGCGCCGGCGAGGAGGAAGAAAACGATGGCAAGCAGGCCGATCCGACGGGCGCGGCGATCGGCGAGGCGGGCGAGTGCGTCGAACATCAGCTGCTCCTTTCCTTTCGAGCCGGCCCGAGCAGCTGGGTCTCCATCCGCTCGCACCACCCGGCGAACCACTGGGTGAACTCGATCCCTCCCCGCAGAACCATCAGCGGGAAAGGCGCGTCTTTGGCGATGACCTTCGGTTCCAGCTCTTGCAGCTGTTCGAGGTCGGCGAGACGATGCCGCCGCATCGAGCGCAGTACCTCGACGGCCTCCCGGGGGGGCAACGCCTCGGCAAAGAACAGCTTCAGCAGGCCTTCGTCGCGCATCTCGTATGTCTGCGGCGGCCGCCGCAGCCAGTCGCGCAGCGCCTGCTCGCCGGCCTCGGTAATCGCGTAGACCGTGCGCCGGCGCTCGCCCCGCGGCTCGTCCACGCCCTCGACCAAGCCGGCCTCCGAGAGTCGCTTCAGCTCCGGGTAGATCTGCCCGTAGCTGGCCGCCCAGAAGAAGCGGGTGGAGCCGTCCACGAGGGCCTTGATCTCATAGCCGGAGCGCGGCTGGCGGCGGATCATGCCGAGGATCACGTACGCGGTCGAGCTCAGCTCCATGACCCAACTATATATCGCTCCGATATATCACTAAGTGTGATCCTGCTCACAGCCCCAGGGGGCGTGTCTGAGCTTTCCCACCCTATGAGGGGGTAAAGCTCAGGCACGTCGTAATGAGGACGCGACTATTCTCGGACGTTCCGATGAGCGAGGCGAATTCCGACATCGTGGTGATGAAGTTCGGCGGCACCTCGGTTGCCGGCGCCGAGGAGATCAAGCGGGCGGCGCGGCGGATCGTCGCCGCGCGCGAGGCGGGCAGCCGCGTCGTCGCGGTGCTCTCGGCGCGGGGCAAGACGACCGACGAGCTGGTCGCCCAGGCGCTGGAGATCTCCGAGCGGCCCGACTCGCGCGAGATGGACATGCTGCTCTCGACCGGCGAGCGAATCTCCTGCGCGCTCTGCGCGATGGCGATCCACGACCTGGGCCACCAGGCGATCTCGATGACCGGCTCCCAGGCCGGCATCGTCACCGACTCCTTCCATACGAAAGCGAAGATCGTCGACGTCAAGGCCGAGCGGATCGAGGAGAACCTGGGGGAGGACCGGATCGTCCTCGTCGCCGGCTTCCAGGGAGTCTCGACCGAGAGCCGCGACGTCACCACCCTCGGGCGCGGCGGCTCCGACACCACCGCCGTGGCCCTCGCCGCCGCCCTCGGGGCCAGCGTCTGCGAGATCTACACCGACGTCGCCGGCGTCTTCAGCGCCGACCCGCGAATCGTCCCCGACGCCCGCAAGCTGCCGATGGTCTCCTACGAGGAGATGCTGGAGATGTCGGCCTCCGGCGCCAAGGTGCTGCAACTGCGCTCGGTCGAGTACGCGCGCAACAACGGCGTCCGCATCCACACCCGCAGCAGCTTCGAGGACGGCCCCGGTACCCTCGTCGTCAGCGAAGCGGAGAGCGAGCAGGAGACGATGGAGCAACCTTTCGTAACGGCGGTGACCCACTCCGACGGCGAGGGGCGGGTGACGCTGGTCGGCGTCCGCGACGAGCCCGGCGTCGCCGGCCGGATCTTCACCGCGCTGGCCGACGCCGGCGTCAACGTAGACGTGATCATCCAGAACGAGCCGGTGGGCGACGACGCCCTTGCCGATCTTTCCTTCACCGTCGACCGCGCCGACCTCGGCACCGCGACCGACACGGTTGGCGGCCTCGACGTCAGCCAGGGAGTCCGCACCGACGAGCGGATCGGCAAGGTTTCGATCGTCGGCGCCGGCATGCGCTCGCACCCCGGCGTCGCCGCCAAGGTCTTCGAGGTCCTGGGCGGCGAGGGAATCAACATCGAGATGATCTCCACCTCGCCGATCAAGATCTCCTGCGTCATCTCCGCCGATCGCGTCGCCGACGCGGTCAAGGCGCTGCACGAGGCCTTCGAGCTGGGCGCCGACGCGGTCCACGCCGAGGACCCGCTGGGCGCCCACCGTCCGACGGTCAGCGGCTGACCGGGGCCGTCATACTCGGATCGATGGCGGGCAACGGCTACAGGGTCGGGGTGCTGGGCGC